>CAVFAM010000403.1:4901-13215 GCA_963620375.1 Bacteroidaceae bacterium | reverse complement strand
GAGATGGCAACAGAGTGCCCTGTTGTATTCCCTGATGGAATCGGCGTTGTGCCTTGGATGGTTCCGGGCGGCAGAGAGATTGCAGTTGCGACAAGCGAGCTTATGAAGAAGTATGACCTGGCAATCTGGGCTCACCATGGCATGTTTGCAGCAGGCTTTGACTTTGATTTGACCTTTGGACTCATGCACACAGCAGAAAAGTCTGCGGAAATTCTTGTCAAGATGCTCTCAATGCAGGGCAGCAAGCGCCAGACCATCATGCCTGATGATTTCCGTCATCTGGCAAAGGATTTTGGAGTGACACTTCCAGAAGAATTTTTGTATGACAAGCAGTAACCAACAAAATGTAACAATTTTCGACAAATGATTTGTCATTTATACAAATAGTGGTATAATAACCCTGATATGGCAAATTGTATATACAAGATGCAGATGATTGGGGATAAAAAATGGACAAAAATTACGAGCTGGAAAAAAGAGTACTTACAATGGTATCAAGACAATTTGAGGGCATTTATCAGATTAATCTCGATGATAAGGCTGTCACTTGTGTTTATGATGTCAAGGATGAGGCTGGCGAAGGAAAAGTACTGTCTCTTGATAGCTGGTTAGATATGTTAGAAAAGTTCTGTTATTGCGAGGATAAAGAGAATCTGGGCAGGCTCTTAGCCGAGGATTCTCTTTTTCAGTGCATAAAGGCTCAGAGGGAAAGTGATAAGCCGTACAATCTGCGCAGGGACTTCCGCTTTGTGAAGAGAGACGGGGTTAAGTGGATATGTGTCACACTTATGCCGGAGACTGTCTGTGATGAGATTACAGTTACATTCCGTGATGTGTCCCATCGTTATGAGTATGATGACATCATAAAAAAGAAAAATGCTGAGCTTAGAAAGCTTTTGCAGACAGCAGAGCAGTACAGGGATGCCCTCCTCACAGAATCTGTTGTCCTGTATCAGGTCAACTTTACCAAGGACAGCATAGACAGTGATTTATTCCAGAAGGATAAAAGTGGTAATGGTGTCATAAAGGTCTTAAATACTGTCGATATGTATAAATCCGGCTCATATAACGAATATTGCAGCCGCTGGCAGAGCCGTGTATCGGATGATACTATAGAAGAATACAGAAGATATGCCACATCTGAAAGCCTTGTGGAGGAGTACAGAGCGGGGAAGACCCTCTTAAATCAGGATTACCGTACACTGGATTCCTTCGGTGTTGAGATGTGGATTAATAAGACAATATATCTGGCACAGGATAAGATGACTGGTGATGTCATAGGAATAGTGAGTCTCCGGGATGTGACAGACCGCTACCGCCAGGAGTTCATGAGGGAAGCCTTAGAGAAGCAGGCGTCAACGGATCTGCTTACAGGACTTTACAACCATGTGACTGGTGAAGTGCTGATAAAGAGTAAGATTGATAACCAGAAATACATGGATGCGGCATTCATTATTTTTGATATTGATTTATTTAAAAAGATTAATGATATAAGAGGACACTACTTTGGAGACTGCGTACTGCAAAAGGTAGCTGAAGTCTTAAAAGGCTGTATCAGAGAGGATCAGGATATTGCTGCAAGATACGGCGGTGATGAGTTTGTGGTATTTGTGACCTACAAGCAGGAGGATGACATCTATGATATTGTCGATAGAATATTTAAAGCTATTTCCTGCGAATATGACGGGTACCAGATTAGTGTAAGCATGGGAATCTGCCTGGCAAGTGCCTGTGAGGACGGATATTATGAAATGTACAAGAAGTCTGACAGGGCTTTGTATAAGGCTAAGGAAGAAGGCAAGGGCAGATATATATTTTCAAATTAAAGATTTTACAGGCAGTTTACAATAAATTCTCCTGTTACAGATAGAAGCACCCTGCGGGGTGCTTTTATAATATGTAAGTATGCAGGGATAACCTGTTAAACATTAGATAGTGCATATCAGCACGAGAGAGGGAGAGTAAATGAGTAAACTAAAACTGACAAAACTGGAAAAATCATGGGTCTTGTATGATGTGGGCAATTCTGCCTTTACACTGCTTGTATCTACACTTTTTCCTATTTATTTCAACGCTATTTCATCACAGGCAGGCTTGAGCCAGGTGCAGTATATGGCATACTGGGGCTATGCCACATCAATTGTCACAGTGATTGTAGCTGTGCTTGGCCCTGTGTTTGGAACAATTACAGACTTTAAGGGCTACAAAAAGCCGATTTTTATCGGCAGTCTGGTAATCGGAGCCATAGGCTGCTGTATGATGGGTATGACTACATCATGGCTTATTTTCTTAATCATTTATATCATTGCAAAATGCGGATATTCTGCCAGCCTTGTATTCTATGATTCAATGATTAACGATGTAACCACTGAGGAGAGAATGGATGATGTGTCTTCCCGTGGCTTTGCCTGGGGATATATAGGCAGCTGCGTGCCATTTGTCTTAGGATTATTACTGGTATTATTCGGAGATAAAATTGGACTTTCACAGATGACCTCTATGTCGACAGCCTTTATCATTACAGCTGTATGGTGGGTAGTGCTTACCCTTCCACTTTTAAAGAACTATAAGCAGATAAATTATGTGAAAAAAGAGCAGGGGGTTGTGACAGGCAGCTTTAAGCGTCTGGGAGAGACTCTTATAAATATAAAAAGTGAAAAGTCTGTTTTCTTATTCCTGCTGGCATTTTTCTGCTATATAGATGGTGTGTATACAATCATTGATATGGCAACTGCATATGGCACCGCACTTGGACTTGATTCTACAGGACTTCTGCTTGCCCTCTTAGTGACCCAGATTGTAGCCTTTCCATCAGCCCTTATATTTGGCAGGCTGTCGCAGAAGTATGAGTCTGGAAAGCTGATTCCTATATGTATAGCTGCCTACACTGTAATTGCAATCTTTGCATTTTTTCTGGATACACAGTGGAAATTCTGGGTACTGGCAATCTGCGTAGGTATGTTTCAGGGCGGTATACAGGCTCTGTCACGTTCACATTTTGCAAAAATCATACCAGCCGAGAAGTCGGGAGAATATTTCGGACTCTATGACATATGCGGCAAGGGAGCATCTTTCCTTGGAACTATGCTTGTCAGTGTAGCAAGCCAGCTTACAGGAAGTGCAAACATAGGTGTAGGCTCGCTGGTTATCCTCTTTATTGTCGGCTTCATCCTCTTTAATAAGTCTTTGGGCAGGGAGGCAGACAGTCAGGGAGTAAATAGAGAATTTATAAGTGAAGCAACAGCACAAAAAGAATAAAATAGGACTAATATCCTATATTTATATTCCCAAAAGGACAGGTTAGTGTTAGAATAAAATATAAACCTATTTGATAAGGCAGGTAAGTAATGAGAAAAAGAGTATCGGCACTAATTTTGGGAATAGTAATGGTTTTGACCAGCTTTGGCAATGCCTATGCAGGAACTAATGTACCTCAGGAGGATACACCTGATTATAAAGTAGCAGTTGCGTTTTATGCGTCTAACTGCTACCACATACAGGATGAAAATGGCAAGCGGTCAGGTTATGGCTATGATATGATGCAGGGCTTGTCCAAATATATGCAGTGTACATTTTCATATGAGGGATATGACAAGACGCCACAGGAATGTGAGGAGATGCTTCGCAATGGGGAGCTGGATATATATACCGCCGCCAAAAAGACACCGGAGCGTGAAGCGGAATTTGTATTTTCTACCCACCCAGCGATTACTGCGACTACATGTATGAACATAAAGCGTGGCAATACCCAGGTTGTGGCAGGAGATTATGATACATATAATGGTCTTAAAATCGGTCTTTTGGAGAGGCATACCTACAATGAAAGGTTTATTGCCTTTACAGAGGAAAAGGGCTTTGACTGCGATATTGTGTATTACGCCACACCAAAGGAGCTGTCACAGGCACTGATTAATGATGAGGTGGATGCGATTGTAGACAGCTATATCAGGACTCCTGAGGATGAGACTACAATAGAGGACTTTGGCGAGACTGCATATTATATAATGGCAGGAAAAGAAAATCAGGAGCTGATAGACCAGATTGATGAAGCCTTTGATGATATGAGTGAGGCTCTGCCAAAGTGGAGAAGTGACCTCTACAATAAGTATTATGGTGATGAAGTCCATAACAATGAGCTGACAGCAGAGGAGGAGGCTTTTCTGGCTCAGCTGCAGGCTGACAAGGTTACAATCCGTGGTGCCATGAATCCGGATAATAACCCCTATTCATGGTATGATGACGGGCAGAACTATGGAATTGTGGCAGATATTTTTGCTGAGACAGCAGAGACGCTTGGACTTAAATATAAGATTTTATCGGCTCCGACCAAGGCAAGATATGAGGAGCTTATCGCCTCTGGCAATATAGATATATGGCTGGATATGGATGAGTACTATGAGGAGGAGGGGATTGCCAAATACAAGGACACAGACCCTTACTTGTCTACATCACTATCCATGCTGCGTGTGAGCAGTGCAGTAGATACTGTGAGAAAAATCGGAGTAATTGAAAATAATATAAATAAAAAGGAAATTATAGCTGTCACCTGGCCTGATGCAGAGGTGGTACCGCTTGAGAGCACGGATGAATGTATAGATGCCCTGATAAAGGGTAGAATAGACGGGGCGGTCTTATTAAGCTATACAGCCCAGAGGCTTGCAAGGGATGATGTGCAGAACCGCTTCAGGACTGAGGTTGTACCGGGTTCCACAATCAGCATCAAAATGGGCATAAATGCAGACTGCGACCATATGTTTTATCAGATTTGGGAGAAAACCCTGCTTAAGGTAGCATCTGAAAACACAAATGAGATTATCCAGCAAAATATGCAGAAGACGGCAAGGACTTCGCTGATAGCCTTTTTGTTTGATTATCCTATATATCTGGTCTTTGGTGTATGCTTCCTGCTCTTTATGGGATTTTTCATATTCCTGTGGAGACATACGGTTAAAATCCGGAATGAGCAGATGGTGATTACAGAGCAGCTTTCGGCTGCACTTGCAGATGTAAATGCGGCGAATGACGCAAGGCTCAATTTCTTCTCAAAAATGAGCCATGATATAAGGACTCCCCTGAATGCCATACTTGGAATGACACAGATTGCCATCAAGTACAAGGATGACCAGGCAAAGCTGGATGATGCCCTGCAGAATATCGTGTCAGAGGGTAATTATCTGCTGACGATGATTAATTCCATACTGGATGTAAACCAGCTGGAGGAAGGGCATATGGAGCTTCTGCACAAGCCCTTTAATCCTACTGAGAACCTTGAGGAGTGCATGAGTATTCTAAGACCTCTGGCTGCCAAGAAGGAGCAGAAAATCATGATAAGCTCCAACTTCAGAAACAGGGTGGTAATGGGAGACTCAGGCAGGTTTAACCAGATTATAGTAAATATCGTGTCAAATGCCATAAAGTATACTGGCAATGGCGGCGAGATAAAGATAAGCCTGGATATACTGCCAAACAATCATTACAGATTTACCTGTACCGACAATGGAATTGGCATGAGTGAAGAATACATAAAGCATATCTGTGATGACTACAGCAGGGCAGAGGACAGCAGGACTTCGGCTACCGAGGGCACAGGACTTGGAATGGCGGTGGTCAAGGGCTTTACAGAGCTTATGAATGGATGCCTGTCCATAGAGAGTGAGCTTGGTAAAGGCTCTAAGTTTGTGGTTGAGATACCATTTGAGGATGCGTCCGCAAAGCAGCGCACCATACTGGCAAATGAAGAGTCAGAGCTTGACATAAATAATTATGATTTTGAGGGCAAAAAAGTCCTCTTAGTCGAGGATAATGCCTTAAATGCAGAAATCGCCACAGAGCTGCTCTCGGATGTGGGGCTTGAGGTTGACTGGGCAGAAAATGGAGCTGTGGGAGTAGAAAAATTTGAAGCGTCAGAACTTCACAGCTACTATGCTGTATTTATGGATATGCAGATGCCTGTTATGGACGGAATAGAAGCGACAAAGGCTATCAGAGCCATGAATCGTGAGGACAGGGATGTACCTATTTATGCAATGACAGCAAACACATTGATTAAGGACAAGAAGAGATGTGAAAAGGCTGGCATGAATGGATATATCACAAAGCCTATCAATATCAAGGATATTGTGAGGGTTATGATTTTACAGTAAATAAATATAGACAGGTATTATAAAAGGCCTGCCACCTGAGAATTATAGAATCAGGTGGTAAGCCTTTTTTCTGTAAGCAAAAGTATCTGGCTGGGATTATCTTGTTATATTTCTAACCCAGACATATTTCTTGTAATGTATGTATACAGCTGGGAGCTTCACAATCTCATCCAGACTTATGATGATGTATACAAGCCATACCGGGGCATGGAAGGCAAAGGCTGCGATAAAACCGAGGGGTACGGAGAAGCACCACATGGCACCCAGATTTCCTTTCATGTCAAACTTGGAATCGCCTCCGGCACAGAATATACCATCAAGGACAGTGGTATTTACAGACTGTCCCATGAGATTAAAGCCAAGCACAATCATCATAAACTGTAAATATTCTCTCGCAGTGTCTGACATCGGAGCAATGTGTGATACCAGTGGAGACAGAAGCATAAGCACAGTTCCTGTCACAATACCTATTACAATAGCGATGTGGGTGATTCTGCCACCATAATTTTTGGCTTTTTCCAGTTCGTTTGCTCCAAGCAGGTTGCCGACTAAGATACCGGCACCGGCGCTGACACCTCGGATGACACACTGCACCATGCTTTTTACAATGCTTGCTATGGAGTTGGCTGCCACAGCATCGCTTCCCATATGACCTAAAATCACAGAGTAGAGGGAGAATGCTATTCCCCACACAAGAGCTGCCCCAAGGACTGGAAAGGTATAGTGCCAGAAATCCCTTGTAAGTGTCTTGTCTGTGTGCAGGATGCCCGACCAGCGGATGGCTACAGTGCTATAGCGTCTCACTGCAAAGAAAGCCCATATAAGCTCAACGATACGGGCGGTGACTGTAGCGTAGGCAGCTCCCACAATGCCAAGCTTTGGTGCCCCAAGGAAGCCAAAGATTAATATGGTGTTGAGACAGATGTTTATAACTACAGCGGTTGAGCTGATTTTGGAGCTTAATGCCGCATAGCCTATATTTTTGAGCAGAATAAGGTAAATCTGTGATACACCGCAGAGCACATAGGAGAGTGCAACTGCCCTCAGATATGATGCCCCGTTTGCTATGAGGGTGGCATCGTTTGTAAACAAAGTCATGAGGGAGCCTGGCACAGTAAGGGCAAGGACTGTGAAGAGTCCGCCAAAAATCACATTGATGTAGAGGGCTACTGGCATGACCTTTTCTATGGAAGCTATGTCCTTCTTGCCCCAGTACTGGGCGATTATGATACCGCAGCCTGCGGCTATGCCTGAGATGAACAGGTTTAATATAAACTGAATCTGACCAGCCAGAGACACGGCAGATAAGGATTCCTGATTTACGAATCCAAGCATTATGGCATCTGTTGCGCTGACCAATGCCAGCATGAACTGCTGGATGGCAATTGGTACCACAAGCTTAAGCATCTGCTGGGCTAATTCATTGTCTTTTGTATTGATTTTTAACATAGTGTAACTCCTTGTTTTGTGATGAAACATAGATATTTTATAGACTTTTCGGGTGGTGGTCAAGGGGAGAATAAATCTTGATTAAATCAAAGTGGCTTGCCGTAGAGGAAAGATATATTATAATGAAGGAAGAAGCTTAGATAACCTACAGGAGGCAGAGAGATGTTCAGACCAATGAGAAGAAAGAAAAAGGAAATAAGCATGGAAGCTGCAAAGGAATTACTGCGAAATGAAAGGCGGGGAGTTTTTGCAGTAAACGGAGATGGGGGATATCCATATGCTGTGCCAGTAAATTATATATATGACGAGGCAGCAAACAGGATTTATTTTCATGGTGCAGGAGCTGGGCATAAGTTTGAAGCCCTGCAAAAAGATGATAAGGTCTGTTTTACAGTCTATGGAAATGAGAGGATAGACGAGAGGGAAGCATGGGCACCATATATACAGAGCACAGTTGTTTTTGGCAGGTGCAGGGTGCTTGATGATGAAAAAATGACACTTGAGCTGGTGAGAAAGGTTGCCAAGAAATACTATCCTGATGATGAGACAATAGATGAGGAAATAGCCCATGCAGGCAGGGCTGTGAAAGTTTATGAAATCGGGATAGAGCATATAAGTGGCAAGGAGATACAGGAGAAATAGCAAATATTTACAAAAAATAGTACTTTTTTCATGATTGCTTGTAGAAAAGGGCTGAAGGGTTTATAATATATGCTATATAT
>CAVFAM010000403.1:0-4891 GCA_963620375.1 Bacteroidaceae bacterium | reverse complement strand
GCTATATATTATGCAAAATGAAAGAAAGGGAGAAGGCAATGAAACAAAAAGAACAAAAGAAAACAACTTCCATTAAGACAAAGCTTCTGGGAACGATTCTTCCGGTTGTTATTGTGATTGGAGTAGTACTGGTAGGTGTGTCATATTTTGTTTCCAAGCAGATAATTACAGAATATGCCACAGATTTGCTGAATTCATCCATTGAAAACCAGTCGAATGAGATTGAGGCCTGGTTAGGGGAAAATCTGGCAGCCTTCCAGATGGCAAAGGAGACAATAGAAGGACTGGACGCTGATGATGCCCAGCTTCAGGATATACTGGACCGGTATTATGGATATGATGATAACTATCCAAATGGACTCTATATCGCAGATGCAAATGGAAAGCTGATGAAGGCTGGAGAATCAGACAAGACAGAGAGTAATCCTACAGCTTCGGTATGGTATCAGGATGGTCTTACAAGACTGAACATGGGCTTTACAGATGCCTATACCAACTCAGACGGAGAGGCTGTTATCAGTGCTTCAGGTATTCTCAATGATGGCTCAGCAACCATGAAGGTTATATCTGCGGACTTGTCCTTACAGCGTATAAGCATTATTGTAAACAGCTTTGTGCAGATGGATGATGCACAGGCGTTTCTGGTAGATACCAAGGATGGCACAATACTTGCAGCCCGTGACAGTAGCCTGATTTTTACAAAGTTAAGCGAGTCTGATGATAGCTTTTACAAGAAAATTGAAGAAAAAAGAGTATCCGGTGATTATACCATGGAGGAGATTGATAATAAGATGGCTGCCTGTACAGAGGTATCTGGAACAGACTGGCTCTTGGTGTCATATGTTCCAATAGCCACAGTTTATTCGGGACTTAACACTGTCAGAATGGTAATGGTACTTATCGGAATAATTTCTCTTCTGGTATTGGCTGTCATTATCGAGCGTACAGTACATATGGTAATAAAGCCGGTAAAAGAACTGACAAATGTAATTACAGCCATGACAGATGGAGATTTTACAGTAAACGTAGAGGTCAAGAGCAACGACGAAATCGGCGTGATGAGTCAGTGCGTAGAACGCTTTATCCAGTCTATGAGGGGCATGATTTTGTCCATCCATGGAGTATCGGACAAGCTGCATGAGCAGGCTGATAACAGCAGCGTGATATCTGGTCAGATGTATGACGCATCCAGAACCCAGAGTCAGTCTATGCAGGAATTAAATAACACTGTAGAGCAGCTCTCGCTTTCGGTTAATGAAATCGCAGAAAATGCCACAACCCTTGCAATGGTAGTTTCAGACACCAGAGAAGAGGGCAATCAGGTTGACCTTAAGATGAAGGACACTGTGGAAGTGTCACGTCAGGGCAAGACCGATATGCAGAATGTTGGAGAAGCAATGCAGAATATCAACGATTCTGTGCTTAAGCTGCAGCAGGCAATAGATAAGGTAGGAAAGGCATCCGAGGAGATTACCAATATAACAGGCGTAATCAGCGGAATAGCAGAGGAGACTAACCTACTTTCACTAAATGCTTCTATAGAGGCAGCAAGAGCAGGAGAAGCTGGTAAGGGCTTTGCTGTAGTAGCTACTGAGATAGGACAGCTTGCAAAGAACAGTGCCCAGTCAGTACAAAATATCGAAAACCTCATATCAGAGATAAATGTACTGGTAAAGGATGCAGTATCGCAGGCGGATGACAGCGTGACAAATATCAATAGCAGCAGCGAATTAGTCGGTGATGCCTTAAAGACCTTTGATATCATCTTTGACAATATTGATGAGGTAAGCACTCTGGTACGCCAGATGATTGAAAAAGTAGAAAAGGTAGACGAGGTAGCAAACAATGTGGCTGCTATTTCAGAGGAGCAGGCAGCAAGCTCAGAGGAAATTCTGGCTACATCTGATAATATGGTAGAGCATGCCAACAGTATCACAGGAAACAGTGAGACCGTGGCGAGTGATGCAAAGGAGCTTACCACTTCTGCCGAGGAGCTGGCAAACCAGGTTGATGCATTTAAGGTTGAAAAGGAGGAATACTAGGATGAAAAAGAAGCTGGCATACATATTAAGTATATTGGTATTTGGAGTATTCCTGGCTACAGGCTGTGGCAGCCAGACCGCAAGTGCAGGGGGCAGCAATGTAAAGATTCTGCTCAGTGTAAATGCAATGGATGATTTCAGACAGACACTGGTAGATGCCGCCCAGCAGGAGGCTGATGCCCAGGGCGTACAGCTGGATGTCTTTGATGCAGGTGACAATATCGAAAACCAGGTGGAGCATATTAAGAAAGCAGCAGCAGAAGGCTATGATGCCATCCTCTGTGGACCTGTATCCACTGATACGGCAGTGGAGTTAAAAGCCAATGCGGGAAATATACCGATTGTATTTTTCAACAGCTGTCCGGATGAAAAGCAGTTATCTGAGGGACAGTACATATATGTTGGTTCAGATGAGAGCGTGGCAGGTCAGTATCAGGCAGAATATGTGCTGGATAAGTTTGCAGACAAGGATGAGATAAACGTAGTGATTTTTAAGGGGCCAAAGGGTCATTCTGCTACAGGCGGAAGAACTAAGGGTGTGAAGAAAACCTTAGAGGCAAGCGGAAAGAAAATCAATTATGTATTTGAGGATTATGCAAACTGGGATGGCGATACAGCAGGGGAAATGTTTGAGCTTTTCCTTAAAACTGGTTCAAAGGCAGATTGTGTGATTTGCAACAATGATGGAATGGCACTTGGTGTTGTAGAAGCATGTAAGAAGGCTGGTATTGACCTGAGCAGCATGCCTATACTGGGCGTAGATGCTACTGCTGACGGATGTACAGCAATTGAAAATGGCGATATGGCATTTACTGTATACCAGTCAGGCAGTGGTCAGGGAAAGGCAGCCATTGATGCTGCACTTAAGCTTATAAATGGTCAGTCAGTGCAGGATATAGAGGGTGCGACTGATGATGGACTGTATGTCTGGGTGCCATTTGAGAAAGTGGATAGTAATAATGTAAGCAGTTATAAATAAGATAATTCTAAATAAGAGTGTTGGAAAGGCATCTGCATGCGTGATGGGCGTGGCAGATGCCTTTTTTATGCCAAAGCATGCAAAAAAAGCTGAAAACGGGACAAATATATGTACGGTTTATAACCCATATACTGTGATACAATCCCATAAAAGAAAAGGCAAACAGGTTTTTACAGAAAGTGGGGACAGTATAATATGGAAAATGAATTTGACTACATATCATCAGTTAAGGAGCTTACCTGTGAGGAATTAGCGGAGCATATTGATAAGGACATAACATCCTACGATTTATCATGGATGGATTGGGAAGAGTATCTGGTACACTTCACATGTCTGGTATCAGAGCTTAAGGACTACCGCAACGAGCTGGCAAAGAAGCATTCTGATATAGACCAGAAGATATGTGATATATTGCACTACATAGAGCTGTGTGAAACCAGTGATGATGAAGCTGTGGCATTAATCGAGCTGCTCAGGGTGTGCAGAACCAAGAGAAGATATATCATGGACGAGCTTCAGAAGGTAGACCAGTTTCAAAATAATCTGGGGACGAGTGAGAATGTGGAAAAGGCGAAAAAAGCACTTAAGGGGATAAAGGGACTTGAGACCAGAAAATATAAGCCCAGAAAATATGAGGAACTGTTTCAGAATGGAATACTTAAGGAGAAGGGTGAGACTAAAGTTGTAAATGTGCAGGAAACATGATAGTATTGATACTTAGTTACACATAAGTTATTTTGTAAACCATTAATTGAAGGAAATGTGCATGATTTTAAATAAACGAAGTATACCAATACTAGACCCGGAGAACTTGGATTTGTAAATCTATATATATGTAAATCTCTATATGTAAATTTATATACATATTAAAAAACAAAGAATAGAAACCACAAATTCAAGGAGAATACAATGAGTAATCCAATAAAGAGTTTAACAAAAAAAGAGTGGATATTATGGATAGGCTCACTGACTATAGTCATATTATCAAACTTGTTGTCAACCGACGTAGATGTCCTGACACTGGTATCTGCTTGTGTGGGAATCACATCCCTGATTTTCGCAGCAAAGGGAAATGTCTGGGCACAGATACTGATGGTAATATTCAGCATCCTGTATGGTCTGATTTCATGGCAGTTCAGATACTGGGGTGAGATGATTACATACCTGGGAATGACAATGCCTATGGCTATATGGTCTACTGTCACCTGGATAAAGAATCCATCTGAAAGCGGGCAGGAGGTAGCAATCCAGAAGCTTACCAGAAAGCATGTGGCAGGAATTGCAGCAGCAGGTCTTGTTGTGACGGCAGTGTTTTACATGATACTTAGGGCACTTGATACACCAAACATTTTCTTTAGTACAATTTCAATCACTACAAGCTTTCTGGCAGCATCACTTACCATGCTCAGAAGCTCATATTATGCGCTGGGATATGCGTCAAACGATATAATACTTATTATAATGTGGGTACTGGCTTCGGTTGAAAACCCAGCCTACATACCAGTAGTGGTTAATTTTATAATTTTCTTTTTCAATGACATGTATGGATTTGTCAGCTGGAAGAGGAGAGAGGCATAAATTCAAAACAGGATATTGATATAAGGGCACAGAGTGAATTAATTTAGAATTTACTCTGTGCTTTTTTATGCCTTAGTATGCAGACAAGCTGCCAGTGGCAGGTTTTCTGTATACCAAAGAATGCAGGAGAAGCTGCGCATATTATATTTGTATGCTGCTGAATAGAGTGACTGCCGATAGGAGTATAGTACTATCGGCAGTTAATTAGCATTAGCAGTGCAGAAAATCAGAATAGAGAATAAATAGTCAGACAATTTATAAAAATAAATATTAAAAACAAAATTTGCTTGTT
>CAVFAM010000402.1:3120-4950 GCA_963620375.1 Bacteroidaceae bacterium | reverse complement strand
AAGTCATAGTTTCCGTACTTTTTCTTGAGTCTCTCATAGTACTTCTGAGCCTCCTTTGAAAGTGTAGGATCTCCGATTGTCTTGCCGTAATCCTTGCTTTCTGTGACCTTTTCCTCTTTTGTGACTTCTGTTGTCTCAGAATCCTTTGATGTCTTTGAACTGCCCTTACTGCTTTGTGTGTAGTTCTGTGAATAGATGTTGGAAATCATTGTATTTGTATTTACTGCCATGCTGATACCTCCTTATATCATAATACAAAATACTGGTAAATCCGTTTACCATAAACACAATATGTTATCTATTTTTGTACAGCAGTGCATTGATGTTTGCACTCCAGTCTGCACCAATTCCAAAATCAAGAGAGTAATCCTTGAAGCCCAGACCATAATTGGCTCCATGGAAGGTTTCTTCTATATCTGCCATGGATTTTGCTGCGGAGGCTGCAAATTCTGCCCTTGAGCTGTATGCCTTGTTTAAGGCGTCGATTCTGTCCTGCTTGGTCTCTTCAACCAGCGTGCCGTCCTCCTGCTTTATCCAGGTTGGCTCTCTGTCAGGGTCTGCAAAATCCTCCTCGATGCGGTCATATATTACCTGATAGGCTTTTGCCATAACTGTGAGAAATTCTTCCTGTGAACCAGAAATATCCTTTAAGCTCTCCCAGATTTCAGTAGTCGAAGCCATAAGTGTGCTGTGGCTTTCATATGCACGCTTCAGCATGTCAAGCTCTTTGTCCTTGGTCAGCTCCTCTATCCTTCCGGATTCTGCGATATAGTATTGAGGCTTGTAATCATCACTGGCGTATTTTGCCTCTATGTCGCTTTTCATCTTGTCATAGCTTGCAGCCATTTGGTTTGCATAATAATCAAAGTGGTTTGTGATTGATGTATCATCATTTCTGCTGGCACTAAGCTCTGACAGTGTGTTCTCAAAGCGGTCTACATATCCCTGGTAACTAACCGAAGATAGCTGCTTATAACTCTCCTGCCCTGCGCTGGATATGGAGAGATTATCAGCTCTCTTTTCCTGTGTCCGCTTCTCTTTTTGCTTTTCCAGAAGCTTGTCAGCCCAGGTGTCCTTTTTGGTCTTATCCAGCTTTGTCTTGTGCTTTACTTCATTTCCTACGTCATCCTGTGTAATTGACCAGCCACTGACACTGCCATCCGCATTGATTATGGTTCCTGCAGCCTTTACATGACCATTTGAGTTTATCTGACCACTGGATGATAACTGGGCGCAGTCATAGATTAGGGCTTCATATTCCACCCGTTTTTCAGGATTGCTCTGCATCTGAGCCAGTATGCTGGGGGCAATCTGGATATTGTTAGTGCCCTTCTGTGAAAAAGGCTGTGTGCTTGTTGAAAAATTAATATTTGGGTAACGCTCAGATAGCCCCTTTAAGGTGACGGATGCGCCACTGTCTGCCTTTGACCTGGCATATGTCAGGGCTGTTTCTGATACCCAGCTGTTTCCTACCTTTACTGCCATACTCACTCAACTCCAAAAATTATATTTGCCTGTGCCATAGTAACCAGAATATGATGTACCTTTTGAATTATACTGGCTTGAGGCACTTGCTACATTTGCAGCAGCGTTTTTATTAACACGACCGCTGATAAAGTCCATCTTTGATGCAAATCCAGTCTCGTTTCCAAGAGCCTTTTTTAAGCTGTCTATATCTGCGCCTTGCAGAGCTTTTTCATCAATGCTTAGGCTTCCGTCCCTTTGCTGGGTGATTCCTATGCTTTTAAGTGCATCCTTACAGCTTGAAGGAATTGCCTGCAGCTGTTGTCGGTAAAACTCATTCATGCTTCCACCAGCGTCCTTGAGCTG
>CAVFAM010000402.1:0-3110 GCA_963620375.1 Bacteroidaceae bacterium | reverse complement strand
AGCTGCTTTATGGTTGAATTGTATTCCTCCACCAGCTTAGAGACATTGGATACAATACTGCCTGTGCTGCCACTCTCCTTTGCCTTGTCGTATATGGAATCCTTCTCAGTCTCAATGAGAGAAGAAGCATATGTACTTAATTTTTCTGAACTGTCCTCCAGCTTGGTATACTTACTCTTCATCAGAAGGGCAGATGTATTATTCCTGCCTGATGTCTGACCTATCCGCCCAAATACATCCGTTGATGATGTAAGCGAATTTTTCTGTAACAGGCTGAGAAGCGCTGTTCGTTGATAAGTATTATGAATACCTCTTTTTGATGATTTGTTTATAATCATATTGTTTGTTATTCTCATATCGTTACCTCCTGCTTTCTATATCGCCTTTTTAATTGCAGAATTCAGCGAAATGTAATGAATGAACCTTTTTATGTAATCAATGGCAATCCTACTGCCTCCTAAGATAATCCATATATGCAGTCACAAAGCTGTTATATTTCTGCTTGGACAGAAAAATGACCTCACCGTTTTTTAACCGGATATTTGAGTTGTCATATTCCTCTATTTCCTGTAGGTTTACCAGAAATCCCCTGTGGGAGCGGAAGAAGCCATCCCCTAATTTATGCTCCAGCACCTCCATCTTTTCATAAAAGCTGTAGGTCTCCTCCTTCATGTTTTTGGTGTGGAGGACAACCTTTCTGGCTTCATTCTCGGCATAGATGATGTTTTCAACAGGTATTTTTATATAGCTGCCCTCAGTCTTTATAAGCAGGGGCTCAGCAGGCTTTTTCCTGTTAATCTGCTCTATTGCCTTATCCATTACCTCAATGAATTTCTGCTCGTCTATTGGTTTTAGGAGATAATTGAAGGCTCCCACGTCGTAGCCCTCAAATACATACTCCTTTAAGGCGGTTACAAAGATTATGATTGCATCTGATGTCTCCCGGATGCGTCTTGCCACATCCATGCCGTTTAAACTATTAGTATCATCAGCCTTGTCTAAAGAAATGTCCAGTAAGATTATGTCATAGGCTGTATGGCTTTCACTTCTTAAAAATTCTTCCCCGCTGGCAAATGTACTAACCTCTGCTTTTGTGCGCTTTTCGATTAGTTCTTTCAGGTATTCTCTTATTGGCTGTTCATCGTCACATATAGCTGCTTTTAGCATTGTACATTTTCCCTTCTATCATAAATAGAGGCATTGTACTTCATCTTCAATTTTGAAATACAATGCCATCTATATATTTATATCGCCAATTTTGCCATGAATCTTAAACGCATGTAACGAATGGACGTTTTTTTGTAATGAAAAATCACAGCTCTCTTAAATTTTCAACAATGCTCTGCCTCTTGTCCGCACGGTAAAGTACAGCAGGAATCAGCCAGCCCAGCAGGAGAAATACTGGAATAATCGCAATTACAGGCAGGATTGTAAAATGGTAGCTGACAAACCAGAACATATCGCTCATCATATTGCCAAGCATAGGACTGAGCGCCACAGAAAGTATAAGGGACGCTATGATGGAGCCAGCTGCATAGAATAAGCCCTCGTAAACAAGCATGAGTTTTAGCTGTTTTTTGGTCATGCCCACGGACTGCAATACAGCAAATTCTCTCTTTCTGGACAAAATCCCTGTCATAATCGCATTGAAAAAGTTAAGTATGCCTACAAGCCCGATTATGGCACAGAGGGCACCGCCACAGATTAAAAACATATTTTTAAACTGGGTAAATTCACGCTTGATAGATGCCTTGCTCTCATACATGAGTGTAGATGTATCTCCTGCTGTGAGCTTTTGCAGATACTGCTCAGCACTTGCTTCTGCCTGAGAATCCGGTGTGTCAAACATATAAAACTTTGGAATGAGCTCTGTACCGCTGTCCTTCTTAAGCTTCTCTGCAGGCAAGACTATGTCATAACCCAGACTTGTATAGCGGAAGCTGATGGAATAAGGGACAGTCACAAGCGCACATACACTGTACTCTACTTCCTTTGCCTCTTCCTCATGGTACTCCAAATACTCCTCAGGCGTGGTTTGTGGATCTGCCCGCTCGCCGGTTCGGCTGTCTATGTCATATGCAATCTGGTAGTTTACGGTATAAGTGTCTCCCAGCTTAGGATATCTGTCGAGATTTTCTATATTGCCGTAATCGTCTGTGTATACAGCTACAGCGATTGCATGGGTATTCTGGTCAAATAGTGGCTCTAAGGAGCCATCCACCACTGTAAGCTTGTCAAAAAGAGAGTCATCAAAGCCCTCTATGTTGGCGCCGACAAGTATGCTGCCATCTCTCTGCTCGTAGTTGGAGATTTCCTCCTGCAGTTCTTCGCCACTTAGATAGTTTCCTGCCAGCTTACTATACTGGTCTGTCTCCATCCACATCATAGGCCATACGTCTGCCAGGTCATAGCCGCTTCCAGCGATGGTTTCATCTGTGTTTGCCTTTATCTCAGCAATGGTATCCGCTCCTATATACTCATCAGCCGTATTATAGCGGAAATAATCCGTACTGCTCACGATAAAGTCTGCACAGGTTGACCTGTCCACATATTTATCCATGTCAAAGCCGTTGACCAGTGAAAAAAGCACATTTAAAAGAGTTACGGAAAGTGTCAGTGAGACTATCACAAGGGCGGTTTTCTTCTTATTTCTGCCGAGATTTGCAAAAGCCATCTGATATACCTTAGCCCCGCGGCTGTGACGCTCTTTCTTTTTGCCAGTCATGCCCTCTGTATATTTTGCTGCCTCAACAGGAGACACCTTGGCAGCCATTCTGCCGGGCTTCCTGCAGGACAAAAAGACAGTGATAATGGCAAATAGGGCAGAACCGATAAAAATAATAGGAGAACTGCTGATAGTAGCCTTTGTGCCTACAATGCTTGTGGTCTCCAATGCAATAGGAGTTAAAACGGCTCCAATGCCATAGCCTAGAAGTAATCCTATAGGAATACCGATAATACACAAAAACAGAGCTTCCTGTGTGATAATGCGCCTTAATTGTCTCGGTGTGGTGCCTATTGTCTTTAGCAGACCATAAAACCTGATATCCCCAGTTACTGAAATCTGGAATATATTGTATATAATCAGATAGCCTGTAAATATAATAAGC
>CAVFAM010000401.1:0-11252 GCA_963620375.1 Bacteroidaceae bacterium | reverse complement strand
TCCCAGTATCATGGGGAATGCAAACAGCATCATTGTTTTAAATATTGGTCCTTCTGTGAGGTTTGAGTTTGGTTTCATTTTTGTATGCCTTCTGTAATTTTTCTGCTCTTCTTATATCCTACAAGAGAGTATACCATAATTCCCCACCAGATGACTGCAAGACATACTGACCCGAAGCTTAAGCTGTGCATTTTAATCAAATCCTCTGCAATCGCAATAAGGGGCATAAGAAGCATTATTGCAAGCAGGAGGACAGACAGGGCCTTGCCGTACTTTGACCCTGGCATGACAAATCCTGCAAATGGCGTATTCCAAAAGCAGTAGTCATAGTAGTCTGACACCTCATCGAACAAGTCATTGAGCTGACCGAATACCCTGCCCTTCTTCTCCTCTTCCTTGA
The DNA here is from genome assembly GCA_963620375.1 of Bacteroidaceae bacterium. Lineage (GTDB taxonomy): Bacteria > Bacillota > Clostridia > Lachnospirales > Lachnospiraceae > Roseburia. Next base: position 10,852 of record CAVFAM010000401.1, on the reverse strand, counting down.
CATATGACAGGTAATAATCTGTGTCCATGGAAGTGTACTGACCATCTCCTGCAATTTTCTGGCATAAGTCTATAGAGCTTTGGATGGAATCTCTTTTTTCCTCAAGCTCTTCAATCTGATTTTGGATTGCAGCCTGAATCGTCAGCTTATTATTGAGTACGCTGCTTATTGTCTCAATGGAAAAATCCATTTTCCTGAAAAGCAGGATTTGCTTTAAGAGCGCCAAATCCTCCTCTGTATAATTTCTGTATCTGCTATCCTTATCCCTGTCAGGACCAATCAGCCCCTTTTTCTCATAGAACCTGATATTGCTTATGCTAAGTCCCGTTTTTTCTGCCACTTCACTAATTCTCATTCAAATAGCTCCTTGCTCTATCCACTATTGCTTCTGGATACTTCATATATGCTAAAAGTTCAATTGCATTTGAGCTTTGGCACACGCCCTCGTAAAGATGATAGTCAAATGCTATTGTCTCATTTTTTATCTGGCTCTTAAAGTGGTAATTCTCATATTGAGGATTTACTGTCAGTTCATAATCATGGGTTGCAACTATGGTTATGGCAGATGTCTTAGCCAGATACTCCAAGATTGCTCTGGATGCAGCCACCCTCTCCCTGGTATTGGTGCCCTTTAGTATCTCATCCACAATAATCATGAGCTTATCCTGCTCCTGTGCCAGGTCAAGTATCCTTTTGAGGCACTTTGCTTCCCTGAAATAATAGCTCTCTCCTGTCAGTATATCATCCCTTAACGCCATACAGCTTGCCACCTGCATAGGACACAGGCTTGCTTCGTCTGCTATACATGTATCTATAGTCAGCGCCAAAATTGTGTTAATGGCAATACTTTTCATAAAAGTAGACTTTCCTGACGCATTGGTGCCGGTTATGACTGCCCTGCTTTCAAGGGCAAAATCATTGTCCACAGGATTTGTGATAAGAGGATGGGCTATCCCTTTATAGAAAAAGCCGTGGTCGACAATCTGCGGTTTGCACCACTTATCAAGACTCTGCCTGTAGGATGCCACAGCAATAGCTGCGTCCAGCTCTCCTACAAAAATCATAAGCTTCATGACCTCTTCCTGATTTCTTGAAATCAGCTTCATTATATGGTTAAAAACCGCCACGTCCACTAGCAGGACTCCCCACAGATATTCGTTTATCTGGGCTGCTAAGTCTCCTGCTACGGACATCTGGTGGCGTCCTGCTGCACCCATGATGATTTTGGACATGCCATCTAATTTATGTATGCAGGTCTCTATGTCAGCAGATATGAAGTTTTTCTCCTTATCATGCTTTTCAAGCCATTTGCAAAACTCAAAGACCTTTTTAAACTCGATTAAAGAGCTGAAATATACATCATACTTTTGCTTTACTCCCATATAGATTATGAAATTAATACAAGCTATAAGCATAGTCATGATTAAGAAATATTCATTAATCAAACAGGCTAATACAATAGACAGAGCCAGCAATATCTGTAATATATGGTAAAAAACAGAATTTCCTATTGTCCAAAGCCTTGCATTCAGTACAAACTCCGGCAGCAGATAGGCATTATCCGGCTTTCCTATTGTATGCAGCTTCATTTCAAGCCTGCTTCGTTTTATTGAGTCCTGATTTAATTTATCAACCATATCCACATTTACTGGCTTTTTGAGCCTGTGCAGCCTGTCATACAGCACCTGTTCTCCTATAAAGCTGTTGGTGTGGTTTATTCTCAGGAACACCTCATCCATTTCCAAATCATTCCAGGTGACTTCATCCACAGTCCAAGCTTTTTCCTCTGGCTCATCCAGAACTTCATGCAGCCTCCTGACATTTTTCATCCGGTCTGTCGCATTATAAAAGGAGAATCCTTCCAGGGGATTTTGCCCGAAAGAATTCTCCACTATTCTTTTTAGATTTCTTCTTGCTCCAAACATACTATGTCCTCCTTTGGGTCAAAGGATATAGTATGAACCAGGTTTAGAGTCAAGGTTTTATTTTAAATTTTCTACTTTATCATCTCTGATTCTGTAGGTTGCCTCAGTAAAGCTGCCGTCATCATTTCTGAAAACCACAGTAATCTGAAGTGTAGCCATATCTGCCTGATTATCCTCATCTCCTGATACAGCAGTAGTCACCACATTGAAGTCCTCATCATCTGCAATCCAGTCTGTCAGATAACCGCTTCCTCCAATTACAGTCCAGTCATAAGCCTCTACATAGGCTGTTCCAAATTCAATCCAGCCAGTCTCATCCGGCTTTGCTGTAAAGGTCGGACGGCTTTCATCCAATACGAAGTAATCCTCCAGATTGTCCTTAGTGATGCTGTCCACCAGTGCCTGTGCCTTTTCGTTTATATAGCTTAGGGCTTCATCGCTGGTTTCTCCCACAGCCACTCCGACTGCTGCCCGCTCACCGTCTGCCTCAGAATCAGACTCCTGCCTTATGGAAGCAAGAAAGTCATCAGCCGCCACTGTATCTGCCTTTTCCTTATCTAATGGCAGAGTAAAAAGTGCGCTTGTTCCAGCATAGCTTTCCACCTTATGATAATTTCCAGTCGCTTCGTCCATCTGAAAGGCGGCAACCTCGTCTCCGAAATTGTCAACAAGACTCAGGTAAACGCCCCTGTCTGCAAAAATCTCCAGATTATCACACTCAATCAGCTCATAGATTATGCCGTCCTTCTCAAACCAGCTAAGTCCTACATTAAGTGTGGCTGCATTCACATCTGTAAATGCCTCCCCATTGATGAGCGGCGACACGCAGAAATTACGATTAGTCATCCTGCTTCCATCTGATTTGGAAACCGCAAGGGCTGCATAGGTATGCTTACCACTTACCTCCTTTTTTGCCTCATCCGGCACATACAAGTCAAGCTTTTCTCCCGAAACCAGACCTAAGAGGGTAATGTCATAGCCGTTGCTGGTCTGTGTCTCATTGATTGTAATCGCATCCTTGTCCTCAAATGCCTTGCTTAAAGCGCTGTCTGCTGAAATCTCATCCACGATCTGGGATGGGCTCAAATAATGGTAAGCTGCATAAGCACTGCCACTTCCTAATAAAATCACTGTACATGCAGCCGCTGCTGCAACCCTGCGTCTTGGTCTGTAACTTTTTTTTCTACTCATAGCGTCCTCCAAAGAAATATGCTCGGAGGCATGCAAGACAGAGAAAGCCTGTTTGTACTTTTCCTTATTATTCATCATTCCATTCCTCCTTCAATACATTTCTAAGCAGCCTGCGACCTCTGGTTAAACGTACTTTTACGTTGCTTTCTGTCACATTTAAAATCTGCGCAATTTCCCGGATGGTGTAATCCTCGTAATAGAATAAATGTATGACTATTCGATACTTCTCTGGAAGCTTCATGACCTCTTCAAAAAGGTCTTCAGCCTCTGGTGTCTCAAATGTCAGCGTCTCCATGTAGTCTTCTAACGGCATTTTTGACCTCCGCCAGAAGGACATGTTGATGTTTTTGGCTTTATTGATTGCCACCCGGATGAGCCATGCCCTGATATGCTGCTCATTTTCAAATTGTTTGTCTGTGATATGATACTGAAGGAAGGTGTCCTGAACTACATCGTCTGCGTCCGCTGCATTTTTGCATATATTGAATGCCACCGCAAACAGATGATCCTTGTATTTTTCCATCAGTATCTCTGTTTCTAGTCTCATGAGTGATCCCTCATATTTCTCTTTATTTAAAGGCCTTCACTATATATACAAATCGGCGGATAAAAAGGTTACAAACTATTTTAATTTTCCCTACTAAGCTTATGGGCAAAGACAAGTGTTCCTGCTGCCATAAGCATTATAATTATTTCAACAACCGCAATCGGAAGTCTGGATGCACATGCCACTGCAAGGAAATCCACTGCAAAATGGATGACATATGCAAGCAGCACAAGTGGCTTCTTATCAGACTTTAATCCATTATATATAATAAGAGATAAACCTATCTGCAAGGCAATCGCACTGACTCTCTCGACTCCTGCCGCAAAAAACAAGCCTGAATTTGTTGTCCACAGGGCTGATATCTGTGTCAATGTCTGATTTTTAACATCATCCGGCAATGCAGCCAGCACAGTCTCCATGGAACCAGAATTAATCATAAGCATATTAGCCAGGTTACTGATTCCAGATAAACCACCGAGGACAATAGCCTCTATTCCACCATGACCAACACCATACATGAAGGCGTTAGAAAAGTTAAATCTACTTTTCATAAAGTACTTCATTGCAATAATTCTACCAGTTTCCTCAAATACTGCCGCTGCAGCTGCTGCATAAATATAATACAGCCACTCATTACTGTCCTGAGTGAGCCCAAAGACTCCCATCACAACCATATGTAATATCTGTTCCAGTACCAGCGCAAAGAGGACAAAGGTTCCTGCTCCTATAAAAAAAGTAGAAATCCGTGCTCCAAATTTCTTTTTTCCAACCACAATAAGCATGATTGGCAAGCCGATGGATAAAATTATTGTACAAATCACTCCTGCCAGTGATAGTGCAGGAACTGCCTGAATTTCCATTATTTTGCTTCTCCTTCCAAAATCTTTACTGCGGTTCCATATGCAATTACCTCTGCGGCTCCTGCCATAACCTGTGAAGAACCATACTTCACGTCAATTACAGCATCTGCTCCCAGCTCCTTTGCCTCGTCAACCATACGCTTTACAGCAATCTGTCTGGCTTCGTTTAACATCTCTGTGTAGCCTACAATCTCTCCACCTACGAGAGTTTTCATTCCAGCCATAAAATCACGACCAATATTTTTGGTCTGTACAACAGTTCCTTTTACCATTCCCAGTGCCTCAATCTCGGCTCCTGGAATATAACTAATACTTAGCAGCTTCATCTTCTTCTCCTTTATCAATCTCTTTTATTCTGCCTACCATTGCTACAATTGCGCCTATGACGCATACAAATATTGGTACTACTATCAATAATAATACCCACAGTGGAAAATCGGAATCTACATAATACCCATATATTGAGATTCCAGCAAGCACAAGCAGCATGCCAACCATTACGCCTGCACCTATGAAAGCACCTAATTTTTTCTTCATATGAATATCAATTTTGCTTACATTCACAAAATCTATTCCCTCCTTTTCCATTTTTTCTACTTCATCCAGCCAGTAATCTGTGTCCAGCCTGTCGATGGAAAAAGCTTTAGCCAGCATCTCCTGTGTAAGTGCGCACATTCTCCCGATGTTGTCCTGTTCCTGTCTCAAGGCTGTCTCCTGATTTTCCAGACATTCACTCACAGAAAGCTGTCCTGCAAAGAGCTTCTTGATTTGCTCTACCGGGATGCCAAGCTTTCTGAACAATTTTATTTTCTTTAGAAGCTCCACATCCTCTGGCCTGTAATCACGATAACCGTTTTCTGTCCGTCGTGGCTGCAAGAGTCCCTGCTCCTCATAGAAACGAATATTTTTGCTTGTGATTCCTACCAGCTCTTCAACCTGCTTAATTTTCATGAATAAATGTCCTTCCTGTCCGTCTGACAACCTCTTTATACAGCTTCCATAAGGTGGAAGGTCAAGAGTTTTTTCTCATTATTTCGTGATTTCATCACTCAATCACTTCGCCGTTCGCCAACAGTGAGCAAGCTCCCTATGGTTCTCTTGCGCTCATTATATCATGAAATTTCTGCTGTATACAAATCCCCCGATAGACACCAGCAATACTCCCAGCCCGATTATGGCAAAAGTTACAATGTGGACTGAAAATGCCAGCACAGTCATAATCATAGTCGATATAGGCATAAAGACTACAGCTACTGTAAAGATTGAGCTGAATACCCTGCCCAGCATATAATCTGGCACTTTCTTCTGCACCATGGAGAAAAAGTGAATATTAAAAACCGTAAGGAAAAACTCAAATACAAAGTCCCCTGACACAATTATAATCACAGGCAGCTTAAGCACCGCAAATACTGTGATAAGCATCAAGCCCACACCGCACAGTGCCAGGGCAATCAAAATACTCCCATAAGAGTTCTTAAAAAGCTTATTTGCAAGAAACGCTCCCACAATTGCCCCTGCTGCTCCCATTGTAAGCAGGGTTGCATAGCTTGCACTGTTGTCAAAGAGCTGGTTTGTGAAGGGCACCAAATAATTAAATGCAGATATAAAAAAGTTGACAAATGAAGCTATAGCAAGCAAAAAGAAGATTTCCTTTTCTTTTATGATGAATTTCATGCCCTCTATTATATCCTGCCAGATTGCTTTGACTGAAGTCCCGTCAGTGTGCTTCTCTACATGGGTTTCCACATCCCTGATTGAGAATAAGAGCAGGAATGACAGAAAGAATGTCAGGCTGTCCAGAAGCAGAGTTGGTTTCAGTCCAAATCTATCCACAAAGAGAAAAGCCAAAAGTGGCGATGAAATACTGACCACCTGTGATATAACCTCCAGTCTGGAATTAAAGGTCACAAGCCGGTCTTTTTCAACAAGCGTAACCACATAGGCTCTGAAGGATGTCCCGGAAAAGGCACTCATCATGGCAAGGGCTGCATTCACAGCAATAAGACCATAAAGCATGATTTGCTCATTTCCTGCAAAGGCTAATAAGGCACACATAAGTGCTCCGATAAAATCTGTGACAAGCAAAATCCTGCGCCGCTTGAACCTGTCTGCAACCGCTCCTCCTATTGGATTAAGGACTAAGGATATTAAATTCTCCGCAAGCTGATAGTAGCCCAGATATTTTTGACCGACTGCTCCCAGCCCCGCAATCCATGTGCTGTTGCCATAGTCGTACATGACATTTCCGATTTTGTTTACAGCTCTGCTGGATAAGAGCTTGAATTCATTTTTCTTCATAATAAAACCTCCGATTGAAATTAAGCTTAGTATAGCTTCTTTCAAACGGAGGTCGGGAAAATTTGCATATATGCAAATTTTATATATTGTTGTGTATGTATAAAACTGCCAGTTGCAGTCTAATAATTATTTCTCATATTATACTTTATTCAACTTTTGATTATCATCATGTATTTATATGTGTTGTGCCTTTTATACACCTACCCATTTGTACAGTTACCACATTTGCAACTTTATCCGTTTATTAGCTGGTCATAATCCTTTCTGTAATTATTTGCCAGATTATCACATCCCAGTAGCTCGAATATCTGAATTGCATTTTGCATTTTCTGTTGTCCTACAGCTATTTTATCCTGATTTGTGATTGATTTTCTATTTTGAGGCTTTATATTGCTTTCCTCTTTATTTGTCAACCTGTTCACTCCTGCATCTACTGGCATAATGTCTTTGTACATAGCAAGACCTTGCAGATATATTTGATAGCCCGACAGGAACAAGTATATCGTCCTCTTATACATATCCGTCTCATTCTTAAGCAGAGGCTGTATATTCTCCTCATAAAAACGGGCAATCTCCACATATCCCCGGTGCAGGCAGGTCTCCCATATATTAAGCAGCGTAATAACAACCAGATTTTTCTGTGCGGCAATCTCGCTATAATATTCCTGCCGCTTTAGTATCTCCTGCCCCATTCTGTGTAGCACAGGCACATCTATGAAAAGATATGTATTGCCAATCAAAATCAGCTCATATATATTCCAGTCCTCGGTTGTGAAAAGATAGTCTGTTATCTGGTCTACATAGTCCTGGGGAAAAGGCACCGACTCATCGCACTTGCAGACAAAGCTCTGCAAAAGTATTACATTCAGGTGATAACGGTAAACGTCCGGATGGACTTTAAATTTAGCTTCTTCCTCTTCCATCATCCGCTTAAAACCAGCTATGTTCCTCTCATATTCAAGAGGGATAAGCGCACTCATAAACTTAATCTGCTCTGTCTGCTGATAATTGTTGGCGGCATCTATAAACTCCCGCACCTCGACATTCATCTTGTCTAAAGCTGTCAGAAATTTACTGACGGATATATCAGATTCCCCTCGCTCAAACCTCGAAAGCTGGGATATGGAAACCGTTTCATCTGATAATTGCTTGAGGGATATATGCCGGTTTGTCCTCAGATTTTTAAACACAGCTCCCAAGTCTTTATATTTATGCATCAAAATCGATTTTATACTCCCCTTCAGGAGCCTTGATTGTGAGCAGTCCCAGATTGAACTCACTGTCCATTACAGTTATCTGGTATTCAAATACCACATCATCCTCAAACTTTGACAGGAGCATATAGCTGCCATTTTCCTTGCCATCTATCTGGTCGCAGATGTCATTGTATACATCTCTGCCTGAGATTTCTCGCTTGTAGCCTGATTCCTTTATTTTTGCTTCGATTGCTTTGTATAATTCGTCCATTTGATTACCTCGTTTTGTTACTGTTTTTGCAGCCGTTACCTCGACGTGCTCAGTCTGGGAAACTTGCTGTTTTGTAGTAGTTTGTTTCGACGTGCTCAGCCCAGGAAACTTGCTGTTTCCTGGGCTGTACGGGCATTCGCCCTATCAAAACCGTTAAAGATGACTGCTCTTGTGCAAGCACATCGCATCCATCTTTACCAGTTTTGGCACGTCTCATTGCTTACGCTCATTGTATCAGATAAAATGCTTTTTGGCAAAGTCCATATTCTGTACAATCTCCACAGTTCCCAGATAATCCCCCTTCTTATCTCTCACAGCCATATATTTTACCAGCATGGTCTTGCCGTTTTTCTCCATCCATACCGGCACCTCATCAAGAGTACCATTTCTAAACTCCTCTATAATACGTCTGACCTGTGCCTCAACCTTTGGCGGATGGCAGGAGAATACCTCCCTGTCAATCGCCATGCCCGGACGCTTAAAGTCCTTTGGTCCTTCATTAAAAAATCGATTTATATTCTGGTCATCTACAAATGTAATCTCAAATGGAAGCGTATTTAAGAGGGCTGTAAGCTGGGCAACATTCATATGTCCGCCAGGCATTACGATTTCCATATCCTCTGGTGATGCTCCCTCCACGACATACTTCGCCCGCTCTGCCAGTGCCCATCTCTGTGGCACTACTCCGAGACAGTCCGGATAGTCCTTTGAATCAAAATAGATGCCTACCCACTCCTCACGAGTGAAGTTCGCTGCGCAGTTAGGGAAAAGTATATTTTCCTCCTTGTAAATCATTTCCTCTGCCCTCTTAATCACTGCGTCCACTCTCTCAAGCCAGGCTGCGTCTCTTACTCCTGCCTTTATAACCGCAGCGAACTCATCCCTGATTTCGTCATCATGGGTCCACATTACGTCAGATGGTCCTGAAATCTCGTATTTGACCTTGAGATGTGGATAAAGCAGGTCGCCCTTCTTGGCGTAGTGGATAGCTATTTCCCTAAGCCTGGCTAAGAGCTTGTCTGATATGTTTCCTCCCTCAAGCTCATGCTTTGCCTCTTCAATAAGCTCAGACATTGCCTGGTTTTCCAGCGAAAAGGTATTTAATGGATGCCCCTTTTCGTTTTCTAACATCTTTGTCTTTTCAGCTCTCTGCTGTCTTGCTGTGGAAGCATCCACGGTTTTCTCTGCATTGGCAGACTTTTCTGTATTTGTCTTTCCGTGAAATAAGGCAGAATGTACATCACACAGTCTCTGTACCTCGGTGATTGGGGTTCCACCTGCTATCATTTCCTGCTCAGCCTGCATAATCTCCGATGCGTCCACATCCTCAAATGCCTCAACAAAATCACGGCGTACCGATTCCAAATCCTCGCCTGCACTCAGTCTTTTCAGATAGCTCTTTAATAGTTCCTTACGATTTTCCATTCTGCTTTACCTCCGTTTATTACTCAAATTTTATAATGCTATATTATCCCCTTTCAAAAACTAATTATGTTGTTCTTACAACATTTTCTACGCAAACTGCTAATGACAGCTATTCTATATGCCTGACAACACCAACCGAACCAGCCACTGGCAGCTTCTCTTAATGCAAGACAGCAAAAAGGTTTGAGCCAGATAGCAATCTATCCTAACTCAAACCTCTTGTCCTCTAATCTTAACTTGTTTTATGCGTCACTAAACTTCATCCTCTTCCATCAGATTGCCGAATTCAGCCCGCACTTATAAAGTTAAATCAGCATTTTATTTTTGTATTTCTTAGCCCTGCTGCCCATTTGCCTGACGAATCATATCCTCAACTACAATGTCATATATTTCTCCAACAGTGTTACAGTACTCAAGGATTTTCCAAGGCTCATTTGTGTGGAAATGGATTTTTACCAAATCCTCATCTCCTGCTGCAATCAGGCTATTGCCCTCAAAATTCTCTGTGATATAATCAGAGATTTCGTCCTCATCCAAATCCTTGTCACGTCTGTCGATTAGTAACTGAGTGTCATAACGATATGCAAACTGATCATCTTCTGCATCTATTGAATTAACTGCCATCTTAATAACCTCCATAAATTTTTATAGGGTCATTTTACCATATCTTATCCATCTTGTCAGTTATAATCTTGTTATTATAGTTTCCATACTTTTTATGAATTTACTCTATATCGACCTCCACAATAGCAGCACCATCCTTCGGGCTGATAATGAGAGCCTTCACATTGTCTACATCAATGACCCTGTCATAGCCAAAAATGTTGTAGGCTTCGGTCTTGGAATCATCTGTATAGCCTATGCTGCCTCCTTCTGTCAGATATGGCAGTCTGCTTCCGTCCTTAAGTACCACACCCTTGACACATGGCACACCCAAATCGTCCTGATTTGCCTCTGGCGCATTATCTGTTGTGTATGTGGCTTTCAATGAAACAGGAGAGATTTCAAGCTTTGTAATAGTGAAGTCGGTCCCGTCAATCGCCTTATTTACGTCATATTCCTTTGCTGAGCTCACAGATGGAAGAGTTATCTCAAAATTCCAGTCACCTTCCACACCGTCAGTAAATTTGCTCCTATAC
>CAVFAM010000400.1:0-3258 GCA_963620375.1 Bacteroidaceae bacterium | reverse complement strand
ATTCAGTTATACAACTGTGAGCCTATGCAGGTCATATTTGAAGCTAAAAAATCAAAAGAAATTGAAATGGATTATCTTTTGTATGATATACAGGACTTTTTATATGGGGCAGAATCCAACAGGGATATCCAGTTAGATACACAGATAATCTTTAACAGCTTTGAAAATCTGATTGATGAGACCGACAAAAATGTCAGGATAGCCCAAAAGGGAAAAGCTGGAGAAGACTATGTGGGAGAGGTGTTAAGACGATATGGAAACAGATTCCATTTTCTTGAAAATATAGTAATTCCTGCATATGAAGAGGAAGGAAAGACCTCAGAAACAGATGTGTACATAATAAACAGCAAGGGTATCTTTGTCTGTGAGGTAAAGAATTATGGTGATTCCGGTCAGACGCTTTATATGCCAGACTATGGTGAGTGGCAGCTTATAAATGAGCAGGGCAGACATCTTGCCAACAAACCATCAGCCTTTGTGCAGAATGAAAGGCATTGCAATGCAACCAGAAGCTTTATCAAAGAACATCTTGGAATAGATGTTCCAATTTATTCAGTTATCATCATTGCAAATGATAATGTGCGGATAGAGAATGAGAATCCACAGAAGCATATAGTTATCAGGGCACAGCAGATTGGAGAACTGGTGAAATGCTTTGAGGAAGCCATTGATGAAGAGACACAACAGCAGATAGTTAATGCCTTTGAAGAAAATAAGCTTGACCCCAATGATTTTCCTGTAAAGATAAATGCTGACAGGGCAAGATACTTGCAGGATTTGGTAAAGGAATATATCCCATATCTCAAGGCAAATGTAAAAATGGCAAAGGCATATGAAAAGTGGGTGAAAGTTCAAAAGAAGTTTTCATGGATTATCACAATAGTGCTTGCAATTTTAAGTATGATACCACTGATAAAAGAAGGCGAAGGACTTGTTATATTGCTGGGAATAGGTGCCTGGGCTATAGGCTATATGGCAAACACAAAACTTTCCATTGCTTTTGCAATAGCATCTGTTATCCTGCTTCCGGTCTGGATTATTACATTTAAGCCGGCGATTGGAGCACTCGGAATAGCCTGCGAGGTTATAAGCTTCTTACTTCAGGATAGGGCAGATAAGAAAAATCAGGAAACAATGTAAACTAGGGCAGCTAAAATTAAAATATATACGATGGAGGAAAAATTTATGAAAAAGAAAACATTATTATTAACACTTGCTTTAACTGTGGCAATGTCTGTGACAGCACTTACAGGCTGTGGAGCAGAGACAGCAAGTGAGGAAAAGACTGCGGTAGAGGAGACACCGGCGGTGCAGGATGATACTGTGGCAGAGGAAAGCCAAGCAACAGACAATTTAGAGAATGACATTATTGAATTTGATGATTCAAGCACAATCCCAGAATGTGATTTTTCTAAAATGGAGTTTGAGGATGAAGCAAAAGAAATCACTACAACTTCTAAAGTCCCGGTATATTCACCTGATGGATATTTTGTGGGAAATATCAAAGAAGGTGTAACACTCACACTTACTCAGCATGGAATTAATACAAGTGTGTACCGTTTCAAGAATCCAGTAAGTGGAACTGACTATGATTACTTATATGTATCAGAAAAAGATTTACCAAGTGAAGAAGGCAGTGTCACTAAAGAAATGGTAAGAGAAGCTATTGAAAATAGCCTGATGAGTTCAGTAGTAGAGCACACTATTTTGGATTCAAAGCCATCTGATATGGAAGGCTCTGTTACTGTAACAGTAGGTAAGGATAATACCTCATATGCGGAAGTAGTTCAAAACCAGTTATACTATCCAGAGGATGGCACAGATAATATTTTAAATTGGAGTACTTACTATATTGAGTTTACTGATGAAGACAATACAAGCATTGAATATACAGTTTACTACAAAGATGCTCTGGATTTAGACCAGTTAAAGGAAGATTATAAAAACAGTCAAAACTAAAAATCAAGAGAAAGGTATTAAGTGGGCTGGTCTCCCAAGCAGAAGCTTATGGAGCCAGCCTGTTTGATGTTGGTGGTATATTATGAAAAGGAAAAATATATTATTGCCAGTGCTAATGTTATCCGTCTGCTTATCAATGCCTGGATGCGGAAAAACTACTGAAAATAGCACGACAAAAACTGCTGCCCTGACAGAAAGTAAAGAGACAGAGAGTGAGGAAAGTGTTAAAGAAACTCAGGAAGAGACCGAACCTGTGTATACAGAATATACTTCTTTCTATCTACTGGAAGGAGTAGACCGAACAGGCACAGGATATGATATGAATTCCTTGAAACCAGATGGCAAAGCTTATACATTGAGCAAAAGTGTAGATATCTATTATGTGAATGAAAATAAATGTGGATATACCAAGGAAAATATTGATATAAATGTCATCACAAGCAATGATGATTATTGCTATGTGATCTTAGACCACAAGGACGGATTTCTTCTGAAAACACAGGATGTGGAAACAGCATCTGTTGAAGGAATTGAAGCAGCAGAAGACAATTTATCAGAGGATAAGAATCAGGAAAGTTCTACCAGTGGTGGTAAGAAACAAGACATTACAGGCACAGAAAATGAGAGTGCTAATACAAACAATAATACAAGCAATAACACAAGCAGCAATAATACCCCTAATACAGCAAAGGAAGAGCAGCCTGTAAATAGTGAACCTGAAGCAGAAGAAACTTATACTACATTCAATATCGACTATACCCCAGAGGAAGCCCTTGCTTATTATCGCTCGCAAGTAGAAGCCCAAGGGATGCAATGGGACCCTAGCATTAAAGATGTTGTGTCTTGGGGAACTGGCTTTTTGCCATTGAGTAAAGATGAATTAAATGCTGATTATATAGCAAATTCAATGGCAGGCTATAATTATGGTAGTGGAGATGGCACTCCATTTAGAACACATTATATGGAAATCATCAGTGGAGAGGTGGTTGACTTCTATGGTATACCAAGTGTTGAAGTTATTGAATGGGTTTGTGATTAATTGGTTAAATTGTAATTTGAAATCATTTTCATGGATGTAACATGATAACCCTCTTTATAGGTTTACGCTGTAAGGAGGGTATTTTCATGCCAGCCCCAGCCCCATATCCCGACCACATAAGTCTTGTACACACGCAAATATTATATTTCAATAAACAATCCCCAGGAAACTTGAGAATATCCCCCTCATGCATTATAATCATACACATACTATGAAAAGGCGGTAATCACTCAAATGAATGATGAATTTAAAGAAGTTAT
>CAVFAM010000399.1:0-5685 GCA_963620375.1 Bacteroidaceae bacterium | reverse complement strand
CAATGCTTCTATTGAGGCTGCCAGAGCAGGAGAGGCAGGAAAAGGCTTTGCTGTTGTTGCTGACCAGATTAGGCAGCTGGCAGAACAGACCAAGCAGTCGACAGAGAGCATCACTGAGATTGTCGAGGAATTAAGCACATACTCTGATGAGGCATCGGGCTCAATCAAGGAATCTCTGGAGGCTACAGAGCAGCAGACAATCCTTATTGGAACTGCATCTGATAATTTCACACAGATTGATAAGAACATGCAGGAGCTTACTGAGGAGATGGACGGAATTGACCGTATGATAATTGAGCTTAAGGAGTCAAACAATGCCATTGTTGACAGTATCAACCAGCTGTCAGCCACAAGTGAGGAGATTACTGCAAGCAGCTCAGAGGCTTCAAATATTTCTGAGAGCAACAAGGTAAGCTCTGATAATGCCAAGGAGATGCTTCAGAATGTGCTGGAGTACTCGCATGGTCTTGATAAGTATTTTGCATAGCATAATAGAAATGTATTAAGGGGACAGCGTAGATGTTTTCTATGCTGTCCTTCTTGTTTGATGAGGATTTTATGAACGAACATATTTTGATAGTTGATGATGAAAAAGAGATAGCCGATTTGATTGAAGTGTATCTGACAAATGATGGCTATACAGTGCATAAATTCTATAATGGCATGGATGCCCTGCACTGCATAGAAACTGAACATATAGATTTGGAAATACTGGATGTCATGCTGCCGGATATTGATGGATTTCATATCTGTCAAAAAATCAGAGAGCAGTATTTTTACCCTGTAATTATGCTGACTGCCAAGGTGGAGGACACTGACAAAATCATGGGGCTTACCATAGGGGCTGATGATTATATCACCAAGCCTTTTAACCCCTTAGAGGTGGTGGCGAGGGTTAAGACCCAGCTCAGGCGTTATGTACGCTACAATAATGCAGCAGGGGAGCAGAAAGCTGCTGTAGAGTATGACATCAGAGGGCTTGTAATCAATCAGGATACCCATAAGTGCAGTCTCTATGGAAAGGAGATTGTCCTCACACCTATTGAGTTTTCTATTCTATGGTATCTGTGTGAGAATAAGGGCAGGGTTATCTCCTCGGAGGAGCTGTTTGAAAATGTCTGGAAAGAGAAATTTCTGGACAACAACAATACAGTTATGGCTCATATCGGCAGACTCAGGGAAAAGCTTGGCGAGCCTGCCAAAAAGCCAAAATTTATAAAAACAGTGTGGGGAGTGGGATATACCATTGAATAAAGCAAATAAAAAATCAGGCAATGAATTCAAACAGCTTCAGACCAAAATCTTTATCAGGACAGCGCTTATTTTGTTTGCCGCAGTCATACTGACCTTTGGCTTGTACAGCTTTGTGCTGGCAGGGCATCTGGCGGATGGAATGGTGGCTCTTATAAATCTTTTTGTGGGGGATTATGACACTGCTCTTAATATATATTCGCAGGTAGTCAGAAAACATATAGATTTTTTTATAATCATAGCGGTTTTACTTATATTTATGATTGTGCTGCGGCTCTATCTGAGAGAATTTACCAAATACTTCAATGAAGTTAATTCAGGAATTGATGCCCTGATAGATGAAGGCTCTAGAGATGTGGTACTGTCACCGGAATTAATCGCAACAGAAAAGAAGATAAATTACATCAAGCATACTCTGGCAGAACGAAAGCTTGCAACAGAGGTGGCGGAGCAGAGAAAAAATGATTTGGTGGTCTATCTTGCCCATGATTTAAAGACGCCGCTTACATCTGTAATCGGCTATCTGACCCTGCTTCGGGATGAAAACCAGATATCAGAGGAGCTGAGAGAAAAGTATCTGTCCATATCTCTGGAAAAAGCAGAGCACTTGGAGGACTTAATTAATGAATTTTTTGAGATAACACGTTTTAACCTCTCCAATATCACGCTTGAGTACAGCAGGGTAAATATGACCCGCCTTCTGGAGCAGCTAAGCTTTGAGTTTAAGCCTATGCTTTTGGAAAAGAACTTACAATGTGAGCTTGAAATCGCACCTGATACCATGGTGCGCTGTGATGTGGATAAGATGCAGAGAGTCCTTGATAATCTTTTGAGAAATGCAGTAAACTACAGCTTTGACGGCGGTACGATACATATTATTGCGGTTCAGGATGGTGACAGGCTGGGTATTAAATTTATAAACAGTGGAAATACCATTCCAAAAGAAAAACTTGACCGTATTTTTGAGCAGTTTTACAGGCTTGACACAGCCAGAAGCTCAAGAAGCGGCGGGGCAGGGCTGGGGCTTGCTATTGCAAAGGAGATTGTGGAGCTGCATGGTGGCAGCATAAGCGCAAGGAGTGAAAACGAGATAATAGAATTTGAAGTAAATATTCCTGTTTCGTAGGAAAATCGTAAGAATTTGCGTAGATAAAACGGATAAATGGCATTAATGATTTTGATATATTATTCAAAGTCATTAATGCTTTTTTTAGGAGGAATACGGGACATGCGTATGATACAGGAGTTACTTGGATATTTTTTGATAGGGATAATAGGAATGCTTGTCTTAGCGATACTTTATCTCCCGATTTACTTTATTCTTAGAAAGAAAATAGCCTTTATGCGCCAGTTGGCTTATTTTTTACTCATAGTATGCTTTTTAGTTATCTGTGATGCAACCTTTCTGGTGGACATAGGGCTAAATCTTATAAATGACAGCCCAATCTTTGTCACTGACCATCATCTTAACCTGATTCCATTTCAGTTCATTACAACAAGCTGGAGCATGGAAGCCAGAAAGCGGATTACACAGGAGATTGCAAATGTTTTAATGTTTATGCCAGTTGGTTTTATATTTCCTGTGGCACTTAAGAAGATGAGGAGTTTCTGGAAAACTACAGCTTCCATGATGATTTTCTCATTTTTTATAGAGTTTGTGCAGTATTTCATAGGACGCTCGGCGGATATTGATGACCTGATTCTCAATACTCTGGGAGGAGCCTTGGGCTATCTGGTTTTCTATATATTTTCAAAATGCTTTAAGAATAAGAGCTTGTGGAAAAAGCTAAATGGATAGTATTAAATTGACAGAAAATGGTAAAAATATAGCAAAATATTTTGAAAAAGACCTTGACATTAACTTAATCGTATGCTATATTAAACTCAACAAAAGATAAAACAAACCAAAGAACAAAAGATAAAAAAGCATAAACTAAGCAAAGGAGGTACAGTCCAAAGGAGACAGCAGTTTTGGTAAGGAGCAACCCTAGCACACCGATACTATAGACGAGAAACCAGTGGTAAATTACATAAAAGAGAAATGGATAGAGCTTGGGAAAGGATTATTTCATATACTGAGCCAGTCCTAAGAACCATTTGAGGTAAACAAAAGAAAGTAGAATCGGAAGATAAAATCAAAGTACAAAAGAATAGAGAGGTAAAATCCATTGGATATTGAAGAGTGAAAGGCACCTGCAGAACGTATGATTCGGTAGGTGCCTTTCTTTTGTTGCAGCAATGCCTCAGGAGATGCTGTAATGCCCAAATCTCTTTAAATACAGGGCTAGTACTTTATTATTAGGAATGGTATAATTAACTTACTATATTATCGAGAAAACGGAGAAGTTTATGAAATTATATTTTGCATCAATGTATTCAGTTATTATAACCATAACTGTACTGCTAATGTTTTTCATAGGGAGAAATAAAAGTGATAAGGCTGTACATCTGAAAAATCAGCTTAAGCTCATTCTTGTCATGGATGTAGTCTATTTTCTGTCGTTTTTCACTGACAATTACAGGCTCTACACAGTCAATTATGGGATAGTTCTTATCCTTGAGGTGATAGTGATAAGGCTGATTTTGAATTTTTCCTACAGGTACAGCGAGATTAATTTCAAGCATGAGAACCTGCTCAGGAGCCTGTTCAGATGCCTGACTACATTAGATGTGCTCATAATTGCTGTCAATATATGTACAGGTTATTTTTATTCCTTTAGTACCATAGATGATGCCCAATATGGCATACTCATACGGCCGGAGGTAAATATAGTATTTTTGAGCCATATAATATATTGTGTCTTTATGGAAATTCTTCTTTCGATAATGATGTTCAGAAATGCGCTGAGAGGCAAATATGTATTTAAGAGGAGATACATGCAGCTTGGAATAGTTTTTCTGGCAGGACTTGTATTGTGTTCGGCAGCAAGGATTATCACAGGATTTTTAAATTATCCTGCTGTACTTCTGATGACTGTATGTGAGGGAATAATCTTTTACTCATATCTGTACCAGCCGGGGGACAGAATGAATATGATGAAGGACTTTGTGATAAGCAATGTATCAGTTCCGCTTCTTATGTTTGATTGTGATGATGAGCTGCAGGTGGTCAATGAGCCTGCCAGGATGATACTTAAGGTCGAAAAGGGCATGAGCCTTGATGAGTTTGCAAAAAAGAGCAACCTCAAGTACATTTTGACGAAGGAGAGAAGGTCTGCCGGAAAGACAAGGGAGTTTACGCTTACTACCAAGATTGAACTGAGTACATATCTCATTGATGGTCAGGAACTTAGGGAAAAGAATGGCCAGTATGTGGGAATGCTTTTCATATACCATGATATTTCAAGACAGGAGGCCTTAAAGGATGAGGCTACCTATCATGCCACCAGAGATTCGCTTACAGGTCTGTGGAACAGGGAATATTTCCTTGAAATAATGGAAAGCACCTTGAATGATAATCCTGATGAAGAATATATTTTACTGATATCAGATATCTGCCAGTTTAAGCTCTTTAATGATATTTTAGGAAAAAGCGTTGGAGACGATTTGATTTTATCTATAACAGAGGGCTTTTACAGCAGAAAGATGCCAGGCTGGATTTTTGCAAGAATAGGAGTAGACAGGTTTGCTCTTATGATGCCATATAAGGACTACAATGAGAAAAGATTTATAGACGTGTGCAACTCGGTTATCGCAGCCAGAGGCTATGGACTGACAGTACATTATTATCTGGGAGCTTATATCATAAGGGACAGACTGAGAAGTGCGGATGAAATCCTAAACAGCACAGATATGGTGCTTGACGATGTGAGAGACAGAAGGATGGGCATTATAGCATACTATGATGAGAGCATGCACGACAGGCTGATTGTAGATGCGATGTCTGAGGAGGAGATTGCCAAGGCTCTTAAAGAGAGGCAGTTTGAGGTATATTTACAGCCACAGATAGATATACGAGAGAACAAAATTGTGGGGAGTGAGGCTCTTGTGAGGTGGAATCACCCTCAGAGAGGAATGGTTGCACCGAATGAGTTTATCCCTGTGTTTGAGGAAACTGGCATGATAAATGAGCTTGACTACTATGTCTGGGAGGAAGCCTGCAAGATTCTTGCCGGCTGGCAGAAGGATGATGGTCTGAAGTGCTCTATATCTGTTAATATTTCGGCAAAGGATTTTTATCTGTCGGATATATATACTAATATCACAGGACTTGTGGAAAAGTATGGCATCGACCCTAAGAAGCTTAAGCTTGAGATTACTGAGACTGCCTTTGCCCTTAATGTGACTGAGCAGGTTGCCCTGGTAAAGCGTCTGCAGGATTATGGCTTTATTGTTGAGATAGACGATTTTGGCAGCGGATATTCATCACTAAACAGCTTAAAGGACATACCAGCGGATGTGCTGAAGCTTGATATGAAGTTCTTTGAGCGGACT
>CAVFAM010000398.1:0-2082 GCA_963620375.1 Bacteroidaceae bacterium | reverse complement strand
GCCTGATATCCCGCCCCACACCCCCAAAAGTCCCTTTTGCCACCGCCACCACTTAGCAAATTATCGCAAGCGCAGCACAGAAAGCAGGCAGCCATGATTCAAAATCTTATAAGTAAATACAACATAATAGAAAACGAACCAATGAGCAGGCACACCACCTTCCGAATCGGTGGCACAGCAGACCTGTTTGCATCCCCAGATGAGAACTCCCTGCCCCAGCTTTTGCAGGACGCAAAAAGCGCAGACCTTCCAATCACAATCATTGGAAATGGCAGCAATCTCTTAGTAGGCGACGACGGAATCCGTGGACTTGTCATAGAGATTGGAAAAGGAATGGACAGCATCAGCATAGAGGATGATATAATGACTGCCGGAGCCGGCACCCTCTTGTCAAAGGCTGCAAATGCAGCAGCATCAAAGGGACTGTCGGGCATGGAATTTGCAGCAGGAATCCCAGGCAGCATAGGCGGGGCTGTTGTAATGAACGCCGGTGCCTATGGCGGAGAGATGAAGGATATAATAGTTGATGTAAGTGTCGTCACAAAGACTGGAGACATAAAGACACTTACACTTGAAGAACTGGATTTGTCATACAGGCACAGCTCGATAATTGAGAATGAATATATTGTCATCAGTGCAAGACTTAAGCTTCACAAAGAGGATGAGGCTAAAATACGTCAGATCATGGATGATTTGAGAGATAAAAGAGTAGAAAAGCAGCCGCTTAATTTTCCAAGTGCAGGCAGCACCTTTAAGAGACCAGAGGGATATTTTGCAGGCAAGCTTATAATGGACGCAGGACTTAGAGGATATACAGTGGGCGGTGCCCAGGTATCTGAAAAGCATTGCGGCTTTGTAGTAAACAAGGGCGGTGCAACAGCAGCAGATGTTGTAAAGCTTATGGATGATGTAAGGAACAGGGTAAAGCAGGAATTCGGTGTAGAACTTGAGCCTGAGGTTAAGATGATAGGAGAATTCAAGTGAGATTTGTAATTGTTACAGGAATGTCCGGAGCAGGAAAAAGTACAGCCATGAAGATGATGGAGGATATAGGTTTTTTCTGTATAGACAATCTTCCGATACAGCTTGTGGATAAGCTGGTTGAGTTTTACGAAAAATTCGAGAGTAATATTGACAAGGTTGCCATTGGCATTGATATTCGTGACAAGGAGGGACTTGAGCATATTGAGAGCACTCTTTTAAGCCTTACAGAGAAAAAGGTCTTTTACGATATTTTGTTTCTGGATGCGGAGAATGAAGTCCTTATAAAGCGCTACAAGGAAACCAGACGAAATCATCCGCTGGCAGGAAGAGAAAGAATTGAAAACGGTATTGTGCTTGAGAGAAAGAAGCTTGAATTTTTAAAGGACAGGGCAACCTATATAATCGACACCAGCCAGCTTTTAACCAGAGAGCTCAAGATGGAGCTTGAAAAGATATTTGTGCAGAATCAGGAGTACAAAAATCTCTTTGTTACAATTTTATCCTTCGGCTTCAAGTATGGCATACCGTCAGATTCTGATATAGTCATGGATGTCAGGTTCCTGCCAAATCCATATTATGTGGATGGTCTCAGGGCAAAGACAGGCAATGATAAAGAGATACAGGATTATGTAATGCAGTTTGATGATGCCAGGGTATTTCTTGATAAGCTTGAGGATTTGGTGAAATTTCTAATCCCTCATTATATAGAGGAGGGCAAGAACCAGCTTGTTATTTCAATCGGATGTACAGGCGGAAAACACAGGTCAGTAACTCTTGCAAACGAATTGTATAAGAGACTTCAGAGTGAAAAGGATTACGGACTGAAAATAGAGCACAGAGACATAACAAAGGATGCGTTGAGAGGAAAATAGTATGTCGTTTTCAGCAGAAGTAAAGACTGAGCTTGCAAAACAGGTCAGTAAGAGCAGGCACTGTCAGCTGGCTGAGCTTTCGGGAATCCTTCAGATGGCAGGCAGGGTGGAGACAAAGCCCTTTAGTCTGGTTCTGGAGACTGATAACCCACTATTGGAAGAAAAATATGCGGTTCTGATGAAAAAAGCCTTTGATATAGACACGGCGGAGGCTGTGGGCAGGGAG
>CAVFAM010000397.1:0-6852 GCA_963620375.1 Bacteroidaceae bacterium | reverse complement strand
GCTTGATACTTTGTATTTAAACATATAGCAGATTCATTTTATATCGGACAAGTTGTATATTGTAGATTTCTGAAAAATAATTGATATAGAATTATGAATGAAAGATTTTATAGCTTTAAAAATTATATAACATTAATAAATGTAGTTACGTCATTTATAAGGCATCAGCCTTTCTACCTTCTCCGTGAAACATTCCC
This sequence comes from Bacteroidaceae bacterium, assembly GCA_963620375.1. Lineage (GTDB taxonomy): Bacteria > Bacillota > Clostridia > Lachnospirales > Lachnospiraceae > Roseburia. The sequence goes on along the minus strand of CAVFAM010000397.1, from coordinate 6,655 downwards.
TTAAACAAAATTTAATAAATAAATATTTAGCCAGATTTCTACAATATTTTGGTATTAGAGAATATAATATCTACTACATTTTGATTGTTAATCAATTATGTTTCACGTGAAACATTTTTGACTGTAGCATTAAATTTTGAAGAGTGATATAATATTTAAGCACTAATTTTATAAATAACTATCTAGTTTAAATTACTGAAAGGACATATAATGGGAAGAATAATAGCAATAGCAAATCAGAAGGGTGGGGTCGGAAAGACCACCACATCAATAAATTTATCATCATGTCTTGCTGAAAAAGGAAAGAAAGTATTAGCAATAGACCTTGACCCACAGGGAAATATGACAAGTGGACTTGGTGTAGAAAAGGATAGCGTAGAAAACACAGTGTATGAACTTATCCTTGGAGAATGTACAATAAAGGAATCCATTTCAAAAACTGTAGTAGATAACCTGACAATTATTCCATCAAATGTAAACCTTGCTGGAGCAGAAATAGAGTTACTTGGAATAAATGATAAGGAATACATATTAAGAACAGCAGTTGATTATATCAGAGATGATTATGATTTTATCATAATAGACTGCCCACCATCACTCAATATGCTGACAGTCAATGCTATGACAACAGCAGATACAGTGCTGGTTCCAATCCAGTGTGAGTACTATGCGTTGGAAGGACTGAGCCAGTTGATACATACAATCAACCTTGTTCAGGAAAGACTTAATCCAAAGCTTCAGATAGAGGGAGTTGTCTTTACAATGTATGATGTGAGAACAAATCTTTCAAATCAGGTGGTTGATACAGTAAAGGAAAACCTCGACACAAAGATATACAATACCATGATTCCTAGAAATATCAGACTGGCAGAGGCACCATCATACGGAATACCAATCAATATGTATGACAGTAAATCAGCCGGAGCTGAAAGCTATCGTAATCTGGCAAAAGAAATAATAGATAGAAAGGATTTATAAAATGGCAGCCAAAAAAGGATTAGGTAAGGGACTTGATTCTCTTATTTCAGATAAAGTAAACAAACCAGCCGCAGCAGCAGTGGAAAAACCAAAGAGTGAGCACGCTGCGGATGCAATAATAATGGACATAAATAAGGTTGAACCAAACAGGGAGCAGCCAAGAAAGAAATTTGATGAGGATGCACTGCTGGAATTATCAGAGTCAATAAAGCAGTTTGGTGTATTGCAGCCATTGCTTGTAACAGAGCGCAAGGACTATTATGAGATAATTGCAGGAGAGAGAAGATGGCGTGCAGCAAAGATGGCTGGACTCAAGGAAGTGCCTGTAATAATCAAAAAATTAACAGAGCAGGAAATCATGGAGATTTCTCTTATAGAGAATATACAGAGAGAAAACTTAAATCCTATCGAAGAAGCCCTGGCTTACAAGAAGCTGATTAATGAATTTAATCTCAAGCAGGACGAAGTGGCAGAGAGAGTATCAAAGAGCAGAACAGCAGTAACTAATGCTATGCGTCTCTTAAAGCTCAACGATAAAGTACAGCAGATGGTAATTGATGAAATGCTCACAACAGGCCATGCCAGAGCCTTGCTTGCAATCGAAGATGAGGATATGCAGCACACAGTTGCCCAGCAGATATTTGATGAGAAGCTCTCAGTCCGTGATACAGAGAAGCTTGTAAAGAGTATCCAGAATGGTAAGAAAAATACAAAAGAGAAAGAAGTATTAGACCCAAAATTAAAAGTTATCTATGATGACCTTGCTGAGCAGATGAAAAAGATACTTGGTACTAAAGTACTTATCAATGCGAAGGATGAAAAGTCAGGAAAAATAGAGATAGAGTACTATTCTCAGGACGAATTGGATAGAATAATCGATTTAATTAGAACTATTCAATAAAAATAGGAATATAAGACTATTTAAAAATTTAGTAAAATAACCGACAATATATATAGGAGCAAAAAATGATTTCACAGTTATTAGGATTCGATTCGGATTATATTATTATTGGATTAGCAGCATTAGTTTTAATCATGTTCATAATCATGATAATTAATATGGTTCAAATCGGCAAATTGAAAAAGAGATACAAAGTTTTCATGAAGGGCAAAAATGCTAAATCACTTGAGGACACATTAATCAAGAGATTAAATGAAGTCGATAAGCTGATTGAAGCAAACGCAGCTAATGAAAAGAACATCGAAAAAATATTTAGTAATATGAAATCAACTTTCCAGAAATTTGGATTGGTAAAATATAACGCATTTCACGAGATGGGTGGAAAACTCAGTTTTTCCCTGGCATTGCTCAATGAGACAGATGATGGTTTCATAATGAATGCAGTACATAGCCGTGAGGGCTGTTATATATATATCAAAGAAATAGTTGATGGTAATTCCATTATTGTTTTGGCAGATGAAGAGCAGGAAGCATTGAATATGGCAAAGGAAGCCAAATAACCTGCAAGATAATCTAATGGGGTAGTAGCTTATGAGGATAAGGGCAGTCAGCAAATTAATTGGTGGCGAGATACTGGCAGAGGCAATCTTGACGCGAGAGAAAGAAATATTGATTCCAAAAGGGACTGAATTGAAGTCGGAGTACATTCCACTGATACAGTCTCTTGAAATAGAATCCTTGATGTTAGAGGATCCGTACGAAGATTACGAGAAGCCACATTTCATCATTCAGGAGGACAGTATAAAAAAATATACTGAAAGTGTGCGCAAGCTGATGGAGGGACACATATATCACGGAAATGATAAGTCTCTCAAAATCTTTGAAATAATAGCAAACGACATAGTAAGAGAGATAAACAGCTCGTCAGCAGAAGCAATCCTGGATATGAAGGAGAGAAGCTCTAACCTGTATGAACACACCGTAATGGTGACTTTGCTGTCAGTTCTGGTAGGAAAAAAGCTAAAGCTCGATGAACAGAGATTATACAATCTGGCATTAGGCTGCCTTTTACATGATATAGGCTTGAGGTATGTCACAATACCATACGAGAACAGAGATTTGACTGCTGTTGAACCGGCAGAAATGTTTGAATACAAAAAACACACAATACTTGGATATTCAGCACTTCAGGAAGAAGCGTGGATACCTCAGATATCAAGAAAAATGATATTGTCCCACCATGAAAATCTGGAGGGTACAGGTTTTCCAATGAAGCAGAAGTACAAGGAGACAGAGTGCAGAATAATCCAGGCTTGTGATGCATTCGACTGTTGCATTTCCGGAATGGAATGTAAGAGGATGTCTGTGCAGGAAGCACTCGATATAATGATTGAAAATGCAGGAAAGAAATATGACAAGGCGGTAGTAGACAACCTTGTATCTACTGTAGCAAAATACCCGGTGGGAACTACAGTAAAGACAAGTGTCGAAGAGCGTGGAGTTGTAATATCACAGACAGTGGATCCGGAAAATCCAATTATAATGATTTTAAACACAGACGAATGCAGCGAAAGAAATCTTATGCTGGAGGAGAATATTTCGATTCTCGGAGTAGTATAAAAGTAGTAATAGTTGTTTGGAGGAAAGAAAGTGCATAAATTTCTTAGAGCCATTGGTTTTTCAGATATAACAAAAAAAGACTTAGACATATTAATTGAAGAGATAAAGGAAAGACCAGAGCTGATGAAGGTAACAACCGATTCAGAGGGAAATGAATTTGGCGAGTTTTCAAGAGAGTTTGCTCCAAACATGGGTATAATTGTAAGAGGAAACTACTTAGAGGATGATAGTTTCGAGGTTGAATATTATACACCATATTTTTTAGGCTCACAGGTTACAACCCAGGAGCCTGTTGATATTGAAAAACATTCGGAAAAGGAGTCCTATGCAGGCGTATGTGATGACCCGAGAATCGGAGTCACACTGATTTTTTATCTGCAAAATGTAGCAGATTATCTGTCAGAGCGTAAAGCCCATAGCTCAAACGTAAATGGTGGAGCCCTGCTTGCCGGCTTGTCAGTTGATGGCAAGATACTTCTCCCAGAGGTGAAAAAAGCAGTCAAAGCAGGCAAACCTAACCAGAAGGACAGAAGCCAGCTTATATCAGAAGCCAGGGATGGAGACGAGGAAGCCATAGAAAGCCTGACTCTTGAGGACATGGATACATATTCTATGCTGTCAAAGCGTGTGATGAATGAGGATATACTGACTATAGTCAGTTCATACTTCATGCCTTATGGAATAGAGAGTGACCAGTATAGCGTGCTTGCAGAAATAGTGGATTTGCTTGAGATAGAAAATACATTGACAAGTGATACAATATACTGCATGAAATTAAAATGCAACGACATGACATTTGATGTCTGTATCAATAAAAAAGACCTGACAGGCGAGCCTGAAATCGGCAGACGCTTTAAGGGAAATATATGGATGCAGGGAACAGTATGCTTATAAGGGCATTGACTCTGGTGTTGTAATGAGATATAATTAATATCTGTCATAACATAATACGTTCTCTTAGTTAAATGGATATAACAAGCGCCTCCTAAGCGCTAGTTGTGGGTTCGATTCCCGCAGGGAACATTGAATTTGCAACAATGATTAAATATCATTGTTGCTTTTTTATTCATTGCTGCTTGCGAGTGCAAAAAATCTAAATTATCTCAAAAAATTTTAAAATTATGTTTTGGTCTATATAATAGAAACTGCAAAAAATGGGTGTGTAATTATTATATATTTATTTTACATTCTGCAATTCCTCCAAAATGAGAAAAGAAAGCGTTGATTTTTGTTGGAACCAGTTCACAATGAATACAGTCATTACATTCATGCCAACTATAAGAATGTTGTTTACGATAGTCTTTAACCTCTTTGTCTGTCCAATCATGCTTGTCTGAAAAATTAGTACTATTCCATAAATCAGCGCATATTTTGTCACAATCTTTAAAATTTTTATAACGGATTATATACATTTTATTCAGACTAACTGTTGCAATACTGCATGGATTTAAATTAATAATACCTTCTTTATAATCAATGCCACATTGGTTATATCCATTTAATATTTTTATAATTTCGTCTTGATTATTAGTTGGTATAAATTTTGAATTGCCACGTTCACCGGTCCAGTAACCTCTTAGTGGATTATTTTTAGGTGTGCGTTTAATACGAATTTCTTCAAGTAAGGATGAGTTTAATATGTTTTTTGTGTTCATTTGTTACCTCCTAGAGATTTATTCTCTTTTTGATGTCTGAAAATCTAAAAAAAAAAGAACGTGGGTTAACACGTCCTTTTGAAATATGAAATTTGAACTTAAAATTGTGATGAACTTTTTATATAGTAGAATTGAAAAATGGATATTGTTGCAGTCAGAAATACAAATTGTTTTCGATAGTCAGGCTATAAATATAATTTAGTAAGACAATGCATTGACAATGTACCACATACTAAATATACTTTTATTAGGAGGAAATATAATGAAAAAGACAACATCAATAAGTATAAGGGTAAGTGAAGAAGAACTTGAAATATTTAAAAATGCAGCTGAATATGAGTCATACAGTTCATATAGTGAGTTTATAAGAAGGACAGCCTTAAAGGAAGCTAGAAAAATAATTAAAGAAAATAACATGGAAAAGGAAGATTCTGATAATGAATAGAAGTCTTGTCGAAAGAATGAAAAAGGAAGGTTATAAGCTTGTAAGCATTGATTTGTTTTCTGGTCCGGGTGGGTTGTGTACAGGCTTTAAATGGGCAGGAATTTTACCTTTGATTGCGGTTGAATGGACAGACACTACAGTTGAAACATATTCAGTTAGTCATAATGCAGAAGTTATGCATTTAGCTGATTATAAAAGTGAAGAAGGAAATGTAAATGAAGAGTATTTTCAGAGTTTTATGCATGAAAGTATTCAATCATTAGTAATTCACGGAGATATAAATCTGGTTGATAATAATATGATTAAAAGATTATTGATGGCCAGATATGGAATTGATTCTGAAAATGAAACGGTAGATATAGTGTCAGGTGGGGCTCCATGTGAGAGTTTCAGTATGGCAGGAAAAAGAACGGTTGGTGATGAACGAGACGATTTGTTTAGCAATATTGTCAGAATATCAAGAACTGTTAACACGAAATCAATTTTGTTTGAGAATGTCAAAGGGATGTTCTCAAAGCCTGATAAAAAGGGCAAAAAAGGTGCCATATTTAATTATATATGTGATACTTTTGAATCAAAAGATTTTTATCCAGGTTATAGACTTGCTTCCCGTAAACAGGAGGATATACTGTTAAAAGCGTGCGATTATGGAGTACCACAGTCAAGAGAGAGATTATTTTTAATTGGTATTAGAAGAGATTTAGATGGTATAGAGTTTTCATATCCAAAGAAAACACATGGTCCTGGGTGTAAATATCCTTTTGTGACAGTAGAAGATGCTATATCTGATTTACCTAAAGTAGGTATGGGGGAAGGAACAGATTTTAGTATATATAAACCATTGAAAAAGTATAAATCAATTAATCAACAGATATTCGTAAATATAATGAGAGGAAATTATGATGCAGATGGTATTCATTCAGTAGCACCACAATATTTAATTGATAAGGGATTATATTCTGATAGAGGACTAAGTGCTCATAAAGGACCTGGACATATTAAGAGAAAGCAGGAATTATTGGCACTTATACCTGAAAGAAGCAGCATGAGAGCAAC
>CAVFAM010000396.1:0-3009 GCA_963620375.1 Bacteroidaceae bacterium | reverse complement strand
GTAAGACTTCTGCTTAACCTGTTAGTGGTATGGGCTTTGACAGGCATCTGGCATGGAGTGACACTGAACTACCTCCTCTGGGCAGGGGTTCTGGTTTTATTTATAATACTGGAAAAATTCGTATACGGTAAATTATTGCAGAAGCACAGAATCATATCTACTCTGTATATATGGTTTATAATACCGCTTACATGGGTTATTTTTGCGATAACAGACTTTAAATCACTGGGAGTATATTTTACACGTCTCTTTCCATTCTGGGGCGCAGGAGAGGCTGTAAACGCCGGTGATTTCATATACTACGGAAAAGATTTTGTACTGATTATAATTGCAGCTTTTGTGGTATCACTGCCACAAATGAATAAACTATATAATAAGTTCAAGGATTATGTAGTCTTCAAGGTGATTCTGATAGGAGTATTCTGGTTTTGTATATATCAGATTCATAAGGGAGCAAACAATCCGTTTATGTACAGTGGTTTTTAGAGAGATAATGGATAACAATGAAAAAGATAAAACGCAGTTTGTTTTTTAATTTATTTTTAGCAAGTATTGTGATAATGAATATCATGGCAGCCTATTCGTGGTTCAGGAAGCCGGTTCAGGAGCCACCGACTTATGAGGAGGCAAAAAAAGACCCTGCTCATGATGAAAGCCTTAAGGATAAGCCCCATCATGTGATAGGAGAAAAGGATACAGAGGAGTCCACAGAGGGGGCGGATTTGGTATTTTCACAGCCACCAAAGGAGGTACCGCAGGAAAAGGAATTTGTACAAAAGGATGCCAGCTATTTTGATGATGCCGCCTTCATAGGTGATTCGAGAGTGGTCGGGATAAAGCTCTATGCAGGAATACAGAATGCAGCTTTTTACTGCAAGGAGGGACTTACAGTCTATAACATGTTTGATGAGCCTCTTGAGGTATCTGCAACGGCAAAGGACACACTGGAAAATGCCCTCTCCAAAAACCAGTATAAGAAAATCTATCTGGAGATTGGCATTAATGAGATAGGTATAGGTACAATTGATTCCTTTATGGATGAGTACAAGGCTGCGGTTGAGCACATAAGAGAGCTTCAGCCGGATGCTGCGATTTTCTTATGTGGAATCATGCATGTGAAAAAGGAAAAATCAGAGTCGGATCCAATTTTCAGCAATGAGAATATTTCACAGAGAAATGAGAGAATTTCAGAGCTGGCAGACAACAAGAGCATATTTTATGTGGATATAAATGAGCTGGTTGTAGATAAGGATGGAAATCTTTTACCGGAATATACCTATGATGAGGTTCATCTATTGGGAAAATATTACAGTCTCTTATCGGACTGTCTGTTAGAACATGCCGTGGAGTGGCCGTAAGGTCACGGCCACGGTTTTTTTGATGCCATAGTATGCAGAAAAGCCGCCAGTGGCAGGTTTTCTGTATACCAAAATATGCGATAAAAGTTGTCGGTTGCCATGCATCCAGAGAAGCTGCCAGTGGCAGGGGGATGTATGTTTATTATTAATGCTTTTTAGAGGTGTAATACACATCGAAATCCTGTGGCAGAAGCGTATTGCTATATATTCCATCTACACCATTTGCCAGTCCGTCATACATCTTGGTAAAGGTAGATACTGTATAATTGTAAAAGAGCATGCCGTTTTCATGTATACCTGCCACAGCCTCTTCATCAAAGCGCTTGTCCTGATATTTGGCTGTGATTACATGGATATTGTCCTTGCTACTGCAAAATGAAATAATCTCATCAGCGTCAGCTTCGGTCTTGTAGCAGGTAAATATCACGCTTGGAAAATTGTATACATCCATAATCCAGTTGTAGGTCTCCTCAGAGTATACCTGTGGGACAATCCTGTTAATCAGCATAGGGTCACGCTCTATGGCTGCCTGATATATGGCTGAGAATTCCTGCTCGAATTCCTCCTGGGTAGTGTTATCGTACTTCACATCTGTAACCAGGTACATGTCCTGATTTACCATCATCTGATCCAGTATATCCTCAATAAACATGGACTTAAAGGTTCTGTCTGTGAGAGGCTTTGCAACTGTTTCTGTTTCAGCCCATTCCTCAGAGGACATAGGCTGTCCGTTCATATTTCCGAAATCATTCCAGTCATGGACTGCGGCAAGCCTGCCATCGCTGGTCAGGGAAAAATCAAATTCAAATATTCGGGCACCCAGATTGTAGTTCTGGACTAATGCATCATATGAATTAGTATAGTAAGAATAGAAACCACCATAGGTATCACGGTAGCCGCCGCCAGCATGGGCGATGAGCTGTCCCTCAGTCCATTCATGTGAAGAGTAGTCATAGCTATCCTCCACAGGATTTGCGGATATATTGTAATCATCATCCAGCTCAAAGTCATAGTTGGTGATTGCTGAAATACACTCTTTTCTAATGTATGTTACATCCCTCAGCGTGTAGAGCATGTTGGTCAAATCAAAATCATATTCGTTTTTGTGGCATATATCAGCAGCAAAATTGAAGGTGACATTGACAGGAATTGATGCAATCGTCTTGTCGTATCGGACATCGGTTATCTGGGACTGGGTATAGCCTGCAAGCTCCATACATTCAGTCAAAGGCAGATAGCCATCATCCATAAGCGACTGCACCTCCTTCTCGTGGTCGGCAGCAGTTGTTGCGTCAGTGGCTTCCTGATAGGCCTTGTCGTATGCCTCTGAAGCTGCCTGTGCAGCAGTCTCTTCAATGGTTCTGTTTACCTCATATATTATCTTTTTTGTGACAAGGGTGATTATAACTGCAAGAATTATAATTACTGAGGAGATAATAAGGAGCTTCTTTTTTTGTTTTGGGTCTAAATTCTTTATTTTCATTTTAATCGTTTCTTATATTTATTTTTATTTACTGTTTATTACATTTGTAACTGGCTTTTAATGCCAAAGTATGCAAGAGAAGCTGCCAGTGGCAGGTTCGGCTGGTGGTAGGTTTTCTGTATTATAAGCTGTAGCATGAATTGTTGTTAAAATATGGTACTTTCATGG
>CAVFAM010000395.1:0-8169 GCA_963620375.1 Bacteroidaceae bacterium | reverse complement strand
TGTCTACTACAACAATACTGGTCTGCTTATTGATGATGAGCTTGCCAGAATACTTTGTGATAACATGAGGCAGTACACAGATGGCTTTGTGGTTTCAAAGATAAGCGGAAACTTCAACGAGCATCTGGACATGATTAACTATTTCGGAACAGATGATGTGTGCTCATTTGCGGCAGTGCCATTCTTTAACGGCAGAAAGATAGAGTCATTCTTTGTCACATATGTTATGATGAAGGAAAACTGGCACAATGCCACAAGCAGATATATGCTTGATGAGGAGGACTTAAAGATATACCGCCTGCTGTGGAGAGAGCTTAATGATGCAGTGGTGAAGATTCAGGCTAACAGGCAGATTTATGAGATGAACACCATGCTTGAAAAGAGCGCAGTGACAGACATGCTTACAGGAGTCTACAACAGGACAGGAATGTATCGTGAGATAGGCAGGATGCACGGCAAGAGCGCAGCCCTTATGTTCATAGATCTGGATAATTTTAAGCCATATAATGACACCTATGGTCATGATGCAGGCGATATTGTATTGCAGGGCATGTCACAGCTCTTTTGTGATGTGATAGGCGATAAGGGCTTTGTCAGCAGATTTGGCGGGGATGAATTTATCATCATACTGAACACTAAGGACAAGGAAGAACTTGAGGATATAGCAAAGCAGATATATTCAAGGATTGAAGCGTCAAACGGCTTTGTGAATGAAATCCAGATAAGGCTCAACCAGAATATAGAGATGGATGACAGTAAAAAGATTGGCTGCTCAATGGGAATTTCAGTTACAGATTCCTTAAATGAGCAGAGCGTTGATGAGATGCTAAGGCAGGCTGATGAACTGCTGTATACCATCAAAAAAGGAAAAAAAGGAACTTACGCATTTATATGAGAATGATTTTACCTGAAAATGTAAACTTCATAATTCATACCTTGTATGATAAGGGCTTTGAGGCATACGCAGTGGGTGGCTGTGTCAGGGATACAATCCTTGGCAGAAAGCCACAGGACTGGGATATAACCACCTCGGCAAAGCCAGACCAGGTAAAAGCATTGTTTGAGCATACCATAGATACAGGCATAGAGCATGGGACAGTGACAGTCATGCTTGACCATGTAGGCTATGAGGTGACGACCTACAGGATTGATGGTGAATATGAGGATAACAGGCATCCAAAGGAAGTGATATTCACCTCCAATCTGGTTGAAGATTTAAAAAGAAGAGATTTCACCATAAATGCCATGGCATACAATGATGAGGAAGGGCTTATAGATGTCTTTGGCGGTGCAAAAGACCTGGAACAAAAACAGGTGCGCTGCGTGGGAGTGGCAAAGGACAGATTTGGCGAGGATGCCCTGAGGATGCTCAGGGCTGTCAGGTTTGCAGCCCAGCTTGGCTTTGATATAGTGCCAGAGACAGCAGAGGCTGTAAAGGAGCTTGCGCCTTCGATTGAGCATGTGAGCGCCGAGCGTATACAGGTTGAGATGGTAAAGCTTCTCACATCTGCCCACCCGGAGGAGATAAGGACAGCCTACGAGCTTGGACTGACAAAGGTATTTATGCCGGAATTCGATGTGATGATGGAGACTCCCCAGATAAATAAGCATCATATGTATTCTGTGGGAGAGCATACAATTGCTGCCATGCAGAATATTGAGGCGGACAGGGTCTTAAGGCTTGCCATGCTTTTGCATGATGTGGCAAAGCCTGCCTGCAGAACCACTGACGAGGAGGGGCAGGAGCACTATCACGGACACCCGGAGCTGGGAGAAAAGATGGCGAGAGCTATCCTGCACCGCTTAAAGTTTGACAATAAGACAATAGATGCCTGTGCAAAGCTTATCAGGTATCATGATGACAGACCGGAGATTACAGAAAAGAGCATAAGACGGGCTGTGAGCAGAATCGGAGTGGATGTGATTCCTGACCTGCTCAAGGTTAAACGGGCGGACTGCCTGGGACAGAGCCTGTACAAGCGCAAGGAGAAGCTTGAGTACATTGATGATTTTGAGAAAACTTATGAACTGATTTTGCAGAAAAATCAATGCCTGCAGAAAAAGGACATGGCTATAAATGGCAGAGACCTTATTGCTCTTGGCATGAAGCCGGGAAAAGAGCTGGGCAGGGTGCTTGATGAATTATTCAACATGATAATCGAGGAGCCTGACTTAAATACCCACGACAAATTAATAGAACTTGCTCATAAAATAGCAGACCCTCTCATATGATAAACAGATACAAGAGTCATGTGAGGGGGTTTTTTATTGTATGATAAGCGGGCAGCAGCCCTTGAAAAATATGAATTGACAGTGAAGGAAATAAGCAGAGGGAGAGGAACCTTCATATGTGACACCTCCCAGGGAGAGAAGGTGCTTGTGCCCTTCCGGGGGACAAAGACCAGAGCCATGTTTATAAAAAATTATCTGGATGAGCTGGATGAAGCAGGCTTTGAGGTGGAGAAAATCATGCTCACAGCAGAGGGGGAGGCTCTGGCAGAGGATGGCGAGGAAAGCTATCTGCTCAAGGACTACATAAAGGGTAATGAATGCAGGGTGCAGGCGGACGAGGACACACTTATGGCTATGGAGACAATAGCCAGCTTTCACAGGGCATCAGAGAAGGTGAGCCAGCCAGATGCAGAAAAAAATGCCTTAAGCTATTCAGATAAGGCAGGAAAGCACATGAATGAGTTGAAGCGAATCAGGAATTATATCAAGGGACGCAGTAAAAAGAATGAATTTGAGCTGATGTTTCAGGAAAACTATGAGTATTATATGGAATGTGCAGGAAAAGCTGTGGAATATATGTCCCATGGAAATGAGCTGTGGTGTCATGGGCAGATGAACCAGCATAATATCCTGTATACAGGCAGTCAGTGGAGAATAGTGAATTTTGAACATATTATGTATGCCCCTGCCATAATTGATGTGGCTGAATTTATCCGCAAAATATCTGAAAAAAACCAATGGGATTACAGAATGGGGGAGAAGCTTCTGGACAGGTATGAGGGCAGCTATCACATGTCCGATGATGCGAGAAAGCAACTGTTAGGTGTGCTTCTGTTCCCAGAAAAATTCTGGAAGATAGCAGACCACTATTATGGGTCGCACAAGGCATGGATTCCAAAACGTGATATAGAAAAGCTTGAAAAAATCATAGCCCAGGAGAGGGAGAGAATAACTTTTATAGAAAAAGTGTTTGCCATTAGTATTTAATAAGGTATACTGAGGGTATGAAAAAAGTATACATGATGATAATCCTGTTGATGCTGGTCATGCTCTGTGGCTGTGGTGCTAAGGAAGAGGAGAGCAATGTCACATATTTCCATAAGAGCTTAAACGACGTGAGTAATGAGGAGGATACCCAGACTGAGGAGACACTCAGCCAGAGCGATGAGCTGTATCTGATAGTGGCTATAGATTCGGCGGAGGAAAGTATAAGAGTATACCGCTATGCCAATGGGCTCGAGTACCGGTATTATTATGGATTAGAGACAAAATTTTTAAATAAATACGGAGATTACATGTCTGTGGCAAATTTAAAGGCTGGCGATGTCATAAATATTCTCGGGGCAGACAGCCAGGGAAAGGCGACAACAGTACAGCTTGCAGACAGCGTGTGGAGGTATGATGATATAAGCAGGTTCTCTGTGGATGAGGAAGCTGGCGTGTTGCAGATAGCTGATACCAAGTATTCCATAGACGCAGGCAGCTTTGTGTTTATCGGAGACGAGAAGGCGGACTTTGCTGATATATCATCGCAGGATAAGCTTTCTGTAATAGGCATAGACAAAAAAATCCTGTCTGTCTGTGTGACAACAGGGCATGGCATACTACAGCTTGAAAATACAGAGCTGTTTGACGGCAGCTATTTACAGCTGGGAACCAAAATCTTTGTGGAGATAACTCCAAATATGCAGATGGAGGTGCCAGAGGGAGACTATACACTTGCTGTGGCAAATGATGGCTGGGGCGGCACAAAGGAAATCACCATCCAAAATGGTGAGACCACAACTGTTAATCTGGATGAGATAAAGGGTGAAGGACCTAAATACAGTAATATCCAGTTTGTAGTGGATGTGGAGGGCGCCCAGATATATCTGGATAACAGCCTGATAGATTATTCCCAGGTAAACCAGGTCAGATATGGCAACCATTCACTTACAGTTGTGGCAGATGGCTACGACACCTGGAGCAGAACCCTGTGTGTAAACTCTGCTGAGGCAACAATAGTCATTTCCCTGAAGGATGAGGCTGACTCTGGGTCGGATGATACGGACAGCAGTGAGCCAGCCCAGGCTGTGGAGAAGGAAGACAGCAGAAACAACAGGGAGGCAGAAGAAAGTACGGCGGGCAGCAGCACAACAGGTGATACATCAAGTGATACGACAAGTAGCAGTACAACAAACAGTAGTAATAGCAGCAGTAGCAGCACTACGAATTCGTCTACAAATTCGATAACAAACAGCGATTTGACAGACTATTTATCAACTCTGTCCTCACTTGTATCTTCGCTTCAAAATTAGCCATAGAAATAGCCATTTATATGGTCATTTTCCTTGACAAACAGCGGAAAAACAAGTATAAATATTGATGTAGATAATTTGGGGAGAGAAAATTAATACCGAATTATATAATTACGAAAATCCAGAGGAGGAATTTTGACATGAACAAAGCAGAGTTAGTTGCAGCTATGGCAGAGAAGACACAGTTATCTAAAAAAGATACTGAGGCTGTTTTAAAGGCATTTACTGATGTTGTTGCTGAGGAATTAAAGAAAGGTGAGAAAATCCAGTTAGTAGGATTCGGAACATTCGAGGTTGCTGAGAGAGCAGCTAGAACAGGCCGTAACCCACAGACAGGTGCAGAGATGACTATTCCAGCATCTAAGGCTCCTAAGTTCAAAGCTGGAAAGGCTTTAAAAGATTCTATCAACTAATTAGAAGAGTCGGATATAAAGCTGTAACACCTTCTGGTGTTGCAGCTTTTTTTGAACCTGTGATTTTATCACATAAGGAGAAGAGCATTATGAGATTAGACAAGTTTTTGAAGGTATCACGTCTTATAAAGAGACGTACAGTTGCAAATGAAGCCTGTGATGCAGGCCGTGTCATGGTAAATGGCAGGCAGGCTAAGGCATCAGTCAACGTGAAGGTTGGAGACATAATAGAAATCCAGTTCGGACAGAAGAATGTAAAGGTAAGAGTACTTAACATAGCTGATACCACAAAGAAGGATGAAGCTAAGGATTTGTTTGAGTACATTGCATAAATTTGGAATATGTACAGTCTTCCTATAATATACTATTATTATCAGGAGGGCATATATGGAAGAGAAAATAACATCAAAGTCACATAAACTTATGTTAAACAATAGAAGAAATGGAAGCTTTACTGGAATTTTGGATGTGCTGTCTTTTGATTTGTCCGAGATTTTACTTGAGACAGAATTAGGAATGCTTCATATTAAAGGAAAGGATCTTCATGTAAACAGGCTAAACCTGGAGAAGGGAGAAGCCGATATAGAAGGTGAGATAGAAGCGATGACATATTCAGATGTCCCAGAAACGTTTGGAAAAGGCGGTGGAATATTTAACAGAATCTTTCACTGACCAGGTTAGGTATGTATAGAGAGGAATCCTATGAGTACACGTCGAAGACGACAAAGAAAAAATGGAACAGTTAGTATAGCGATTATTGTTTTGACATTCCTTATCGTTATGTCTGTGCAGATATTTAAGCTCAAGCAGAAGGAAGCTACATATGCAGCCCAGGAGGCTGAGCTTCAGGAAACCTATGAGCAGGAGACTGAGCGGGCAGAGGAGATAGAAAATCTGGCGGATTATGTGCAGTCAGACCAGTACATAATAGACATGGCACACAGCAAGCTTGGACTTGCATATGATAATGAGATTATCTTTAAAGAGAGCAAATAGGGCTCTCTTTTTTTCTGCTTTTTTATCAACACAATTCGTCAAAGCTTTCATTTTGCGCTTCCTATAATCGAGTCACTTGCCCGGAAGAGGGCAAAATAAAAATGGAGGCGTGTCATGGAATTTATAGTCAAATATCTATTTATTATCATTCTGACACATTTAGGGGTGAAATTTTACAAATGGGCTAACAGAAAGTGCAGTGGGATAAATGCCGGAATAATAGCGGCGGTTGCAACACTTGCCATGGATTTTTCAGGAGGGCTGGTGACTGGGATAGACAGAAGAAGCATAATTGCCTTTGTTTCAGAAGCCCTTATAGTATTTGGAGTAGTTGTTGGAGTACACATATTGAGGGAGCTTTTTGCCTACACCTCAGAGATGATTAAAAGCAGGGGAAAAATGATACCCTGCTCTTATAATAATCTGCCACAGAGGGAGGAGGCATTTGTTGTGGCAGTGGACGGGCTTGCCAATGTATTCTGCACCGCATCAGAGGGAGCGGTCTATGCGGCACAGGCAGAAGGCGCAGGAAGTGCCTGTCTTGCCTGGCAGAGAAAGATACAGGAGAACAGGGTCATAGTCTCGGAGCAGCTTAGTGCCATGGCTGAGCTGATGAAGAGCTGGATGACGCAGGATGAATGTCTGGACAGGAGCAACAGGCTTAAGCTTGCAAGGATTGCTTTTGAGGCAAAGGAGCAGGGAATCATAGCCAGAGACATCCACATATATAAGACGGATAACGGACATCTGGTGGTCAATGCCAGAGTGTCAGGCAGATGGGGCGGTGGAATCCCTATGAAGCGCTACTTGTCGGCGGTTGAGAGAGCGCTTGAGATAAAATTCAGGCTCTATAAGGACGCCAGGGCGATTATCCCGATGGAGGAGACAGAGGTTACGCTGTATGAGGAAAACAGATATTATGTCCTGCCGGGAATAGCCACCAAAAAGATGATGGGCTCACCGGTCAGCGGGGACAGCTATCTGATGTTTGAGAGAGATTGTGGAAAATACTATCTGTGCATATCTGACGGGATGGGGTCTGGTGCAGCTGCAGCCCAGGAAAGTGAGCTGGTTGTGGAGCTTCTGGAAAAATTTATAGAGGCTGGCTTTAGAAGGAAAACTGCTGTCAAAATGTTAAATTCTGCCATGGTTTTGTCTGGTGAGGCAGAAAAATTCTCTACCCTGGACTACTGTGAGATTGATTTGTACTCAGGCATTTTATCCATGATAAAGATAGGTGCGTCAGCTTCATTTCTGGTGAGGGATGGTGAGGTGACTGTCATTAACTGGGGGTCTCTCCCTGCCGGCGTGGATGTTGAGCAGCAGATAGAAAACACAGATATTAATCTGGCATCAGGGGATTTTCTTGTAATGGTAACTGATGGTGTGCTAGAATATCTACAGGTTAAAAATCCGATAGATAAATTTTCAGAAATCATAAAAACCGTGGATACAGAGAATGCAGGGGCATACGCATCCGATATTCTTGACAAGGTTTTAGTCTACAATGGAGGTCAGGCAAGGGATGACATGACCATCGTTGTACTTGGAATTTGGGAGAAAAAATGATACAGAAAATCAGTGAATTTTGCAGAGAAAATGAAATAATCAGACCTGGCGAAACTATAATTGCCGGGGTGTCAGGAGGGGCGGATTCAGTGTGCCTGCTTCTGGTTTTGTTAGAGCTGCAAAAGGAACTTGATTTTGATATAAGGGTAATCCATGTGGAGCATGGCATAAGAGGCGAGGAGAGCAGGAGGGATGCTGACTTTGTGAGGGAACTTTGTACCCGGCTGAAAGTTGAGAGTGAGCAGGTGTCTGTGGATGTGCCAGCATATGCCAAGGCCCATGGAGTAGGCGAAGAAGAGGGGGCAAGAATACTCAGATATGAGGTATTTGAGTCTGCCGCCCGTGAGTGTAATGGAAGTGTTGCGCTGGCTCACCATATGGAGGATAATGCGGAAACTATTATTTTCCAGATGCTGAGGGGCAGTGGCTTAAAGGGTATGTGTGGCATGCAGCCGGTTCGTCTGCAGGAGGACGGGGTGAGATATATCCGTCCGCTTTTGTCTGTGAGCAGGACTGAGATTGAGGAGTACTTAAGAGGTGTAAATCAGACATTCTGCACTGACAGGACAAATGCAGATACAAGCTACAGCAGAAATAAATTGAGACAGGTGGTATTCCCGCTTCTTGAAGAGGTGAACCAGCAGGCGGTGCAGCATATCAAC
>CAVFAM010000394.1:0-3240 GCA_963620375.1 Bacteroidaceae bacterium | reverse complement strand
GTGCAAAATCAGGCACAATGGATAAGAAAGCACAAACAGGAGGAAACAATAAGGCGCAGGGAATATGTGAGTCGGAGTATAACGGAATAGAAATTTCCGATGTGATAAGAGATTGTGCCGCAACAGGAGAAGCACAACAGCTTGCCTTGGGAGCTGACAATGAATTTCTTGAAATAAGTGTCCATAAATTTGATGGCAATATGAACGAAATTCCTAAAAAAACATATACGAAATGGTTTGATTATGATAAGATAAAAGATGGCTTAGTGGTTAGAAAACGCAGGTCAGGGGACTATCTGGTCACTGACTGCATGGGGCATACCAAGAAGCTCAAAGAGTATTTCATCAATGAAAAGGTGCCGCTGTCAAGGCGTGACAGCATCTGGCTTTTAGCTATAGACCAGGAGATTGTCTGGGTTGTAGGCGGCAGAATCAGCGAGAAATATAAAGTCTTGGAGGATTCTAAAATAATAATTGAGATAAGTTACAACGGAGGAAATTAGTAATGGATTTTTCAAAGAACTATAACATTTCTGTTTATCTGACAGAGGAGCAGCTCAACAAGAGAATAGCAGAGATTGGTGCAGAAATAACAAAGAGATTTAAGGGTGAGTCAGTTTACCTTGTATGTATTTTAAAGGGCTCTATATTTTTTACAACAGAGCTGGCAAAGAGAATTGAACTTCCTATGACCATTGATTTTATGACAGTATCAAGCTATGGTGCTGCAACAGAATCATCTGGTGTGGTAAATATTAAAAAGGATTTGGAGCACTCTATTGAGGGAGAGAATGTAATCGTTGTGGAGGACATAATCGATTCAGGCAATACCTTAAGCAGATTATTTAAGCTCTTCGAGAGCAGAAATCCAAAGACCTTGACACTTTGCACACTGCTTGACAAACCAGACAGACGTGTGGCAAAGGATGTAGTGGTGGATTATACAGGATTTGTTATTCCTGATAAGTTTGTAGTAGGTTTCGGACTTGATTTTGATCAGAGATTCAGAAATCTGCCATATATTGGCTTCGTTGAGGACGAGGTCTAAAAAACCGTAAAGGAGAAAAGGGTTGAATACTAAAAAGAATAGCAATTTTCATGGAATGGGTGTCTATGTAGTCCTGGTGCTGGCTGTGATTTTTATATGGTATTTCCTCAGCCAGAATACTGCATCAAACTCATACACAAAGACAGATTTTGAGAAGGCATTAAAGGACGGCGATGTAGTAAGCGTTGAGGTCGTCCAGAATAGAGAGATTCCGACAGGAAGCCTAAATGTAGCATTAAAGGGTGACAAGAGAGAAGTTTTATATGTATCGGATGTAAATGATATTCAGGAGCTTATGGATGAATATGATTTCACAAGCTATACATGTGATGATGTTCCAGCTGAGAACTGGATAATGACATTGCTTCCTTATCTGCTTGTATTTGGAGCAATATTTATCCTGTTTATGATAGCCAACAATAATGCAGCAGCCCAGGGCGGCGGAAGCAAGATGATGAATTTTGGCAAAAACAGGGCAAAGCTTACCACAGAGGAAGACAACAAGACTACATTTGATGATGTGGCAGGTCTTAAAGAGGAAAAGGAAGAGCTTGAGGAGATAGTTGATTTCCTTAAGGCTCCTAGAAAATACACCAAGCTTGGAGCAAGAATACCAAAGGGAGTCCTTCTTGTGGGACCTCCGGGAACAGGTAAGACACTTCTTGCCAAGGCAGTTGCAGGAGAGGCCGGGGTGCCATTTTTCAGCATTTCAGGTTCTGACTTCGTTGAAATGTTTGTAGGTGTGGGTGCATCCAGAGTGAGAGACCTCTTTGAGGATGCCAAGAAAAATGCACCATGTATTGTATTTATTGATGAGATTGATGCAGTTGCAAGACGCCGTGGAACAGGTATGGGCGGTGGACATGATGAGCGTGAGCAGACCCTGAACCAGATGCTTGTCGAGATGGATGGATTTGGTGTAAATCAGGGAATCATTGTCATGGCTGCAACAAACCGTGTGGATATACTTGACCCTGCCATTATGCGTCCGGGACGTTTTGACAGAAAGGTCGGAGTGGGCAGACCAGATGTGGGAGGCAGAGAGGAAATCCTTAATGTACATGCCCGCACAAAGCCACTGGCAGATGATGTGGACTTAAAGCAGGTAGCCCAGACTACAGCAGGCTTTACAGGTGCAGACCTTGAAAACCTCATGAATGAGGCAGCAATCAGGGCAGCAAAAGAGGACAGGGAGTATATCACCCAGGAGGATATCAGAAAGTCCTTTGTAAAGGTTGGAATAGGAGCTGAGAAAAAGAGTAAGATTATCTCTGAAAAAGAGAAAAAGATTACAGCATACCACGAGAGCGGTCATGCAATACTTTTCCACCTCTTACCAGAGGTAGGACCTGTGTATACAGTTTCTATTATACCAACAGGAACCGGAGCAGCCGGATATACAATGCCGCTTCCTGAAAAGGATGAGATGTTCAACACCAAGGGACGCATGCTTCAGGAGATTATTGTTGACCTGGGCGGACGTGTTGCTGAGGAGCTTGTGTTTGACGACATAACAACAGGAGCTTCACAGGACATCAAGCAGGCAACCAAGCTTGCAAGAGACATGATTACAAAGTATGGAATGTCAGAGAATGTGGGACTTGTATGCTACAGCGATGATGACGAGGAAGTATTTATCGGAAGAGACTTAGCCCACCACAGAAGCTACAGTGAGGGTATTGCAGCTGAGATTGACGCAGAGGTTAAGAGAATTATCGGTGAAGCATACGACAAGGCAAAGCAGATGATTATGGAAAATCGTGATGTATTGGATAAGTGTGCAGAGCTTCTTCTTGAGAAAGAAAAAATCTCAAGAGAAGAGTTTGAAGCACTTTTTGTGCAAAACTAACAAAAACAACTTGCGATTTTTGTTAACTTTGTGAACACTTATTGGGGGAAGCATGATATTATAATTCATGTAAAAACCCCCCAATACATTATATATAGTTTTTGCTATACCCCATAGTAAAAATACCTTCTCCTAAAAAGACAGCAGATCGAAAGGCTGTCTTTTTTATTTTGCGTAAATGCTTTGGGGGAACTATGGCTGGGCTGTCAGACTAAGGCTGTCAATAATTTGTGTCGGGTTTCGGATATAATATTTTCTAAATGTTCTGATTTAGGTTTTATTTGCTTTACGCAACCGCTCGACATTCGCCATCCATGGCTCAAGTCTCGCTCTCGGCAACGTC
>CAVFAM010000393.1:0-6575 GCA_963620375.1 Bacteroidaceae bacterium | reverse complement strand
AAAACCCTTTACTATATCTGTAAAGGGTCTGAACGCATAACAATAAAATCCTTAAAGGATTCTACAACGTACAGCCTTTTTACTCGTGGCTTGAAGCAAGTGCTTCTGTACAGCTTTCAGGCAGGTCTCCCGGCTTAAATATCATCACATCCGTCATCTTCCCAGTTTCCCAGTGATATATCGACTTCTGCTCCTTAATTACGGTGACGAGTTCGTACAGGATTTGCACCTGTTTCCCTTTTCACCGAAGCCAGCCACAAAATGTGACTGCTTCGACACCTGATTACTATATATTTAATTTTTTATAAAATAACACATATAAGATATAATATCAACTATTAGTATCCGAAAATTAATGTTTTGTACCCTTGGTATCACGGTTCCCAATCTTAAGCCTGTTGAGAGAAAGCTCCTTGCCCTTCACCTCAACCACCTGATTTTCGCCCTCTGGCAGGATATATGCAGCCTGCAGTTCATCGCTCTTATCAAGCTTCATTCCCCTGACACCAACTGCCATCTTCTTCTTCTCTGGAATACTGTCACATTCAATTCTAAGGAAAAAGTCCTTCTTTGAATGCATTACAAGATTTTCCCCACCGGCAATAATGCTTACATTTATGACCTCATCGCCATCTGCAAGCTTGGTAGCCTGGGAGGTCTTTCTGGATACCACAAACTCTGCTCCATCAACCTGCTTTAGCATAGACTGCTTTGTCACGAATAAAAGCTTATTCTGCGACACATTTTCAAGGCTTGTAATGTATACAAAATCCTCTGTCTTGCTGTCGTAGTTGCTCACATTGTCAATAGGAGTGCCCTTGTCCCTGAATTTACCATATGGCAGATCGAGTACCTTTACCAGATGCAGGTTTCCTGTGTTAGTAAACAGACATATTTTATCAATATTTTTGACCTTAAATATAATCTTGTTCTCAGCATCTGCTGTCTCTTTATTTCTCTCATAAGTAGCTACATCAACGGTCTTGACATAGCCAAACCTATCCATGAGTAAGACCACATCTGCTACTTCTATCTCCTTCTTGGCTATTACAGCCTCCTCAAGATTGTCGATTACAGTCTTTCTCTCTACTGCATACTCCTTCTTAAATGACTTGAGTTCCTTTATGATAACCTTTGCCATTGAGCCTCTGTTGGCTAAGATGTCCTCGTAAAGAGCGATATTTTTAAGAGTCTCCTCGTGCTCTTTCATAAGGGCATCAATCTCAAGTCCAATCAGACGATAGAGTCTCATATCGAGAATCGCCTTTGCCTGACGCTCTGTAAAATGAAGCTTTTCAGCCAGCTTTTCAGATTCTTTTGACTTGAATTTGATGTTTGTCACATCTCCGTTTATGAGGCAGCTCTCTGCATCTGCCCTGCTCTTGCTTCCACGGAGAATCTCGATAATCAAATCAATTACATCACAGGCTTCTATAAGCCCTTCCTGTATCTCCTTCTTATCCAGCTCCTTGGCAAGCAGGGTCTTGTACTTTCTTGTGGCAATATCATACTGGAAATTCACATGGTGTCTGATAATAGGGATAACTCCCATTGTCTCAGGACGTCCATTTGCTACAGCCAGCATGTTGACACCAAAGGTATCTTCAAGCTTGGTCTTTTTGTATAAGAGATTCTTTAAGGCTTCTACATCCGTGCCCTTCTTCAAGTCAAGGACGATTCTGATACCTTCCTTTGAGGACTGGTTAGTTATGTCTACTATATCTGTTGTAGCCTTGGTCTCCACGAGATTGTATACATCATTTAGGAATTTTCCTATGTTTGCACCAATCATGGTATATGGAATCTCTGTTATGACAAGGCGTTCCTTGCCGCCCTTTGCCTTTTCCACTTCCACCTTGCCACGGATTTTGATTTTTCCTGTTCCACTCTCATAGATTGCAGGAAGCTCATCCTTATTCGCAATTATTCCGCCTGTAGGAAAATCAGGTCCGGGAATGTACTGCATCATCTCTCCTGTTGTAATGTCAGGATTTTTCATGTAGGCAATCACACCATCTATGACTTCTCCAAAATTGTGGGGTGGAATGCTTGTAGCCATACCTACAGCAATACCCTCTGCTCCGTTTATGAGGAGGTTTGGCACCTTTACAGGAAGTACCTCTGGTTCCTTCTCTGTCTCATCATAGTTTGGCACAAAGTCCACTACATTTTTGTCCAGGTCTGCCAGATAGGCCTCCTGTGTGACCTTCTGAAGCCTTGCCTCTGTGTATCGCATGGCAGCGGCTCCATCACCCTCGATTGAGCCGAAGTTTCCATGTCCATCCACAAGTGGCAGTCCTTTCTTGAAGTCCTGTGCCATGACAACCATGGCATCATAGATTGAAGAATCACCATGAGGGTGATATTTACCCATGGTATCACCTACGATACGGGCACTCTTTCTGTATGGCTTGTCATATCTGATGCCCAGCTCATACATATCATATAGTGTACGTCTCTGTACAGGCTTAAGTCCATCTCTTACATCTGGAAGAGCACGAGCCACAATAACACTCATGGCATAATCTATATATGATTTTTTCATCAAGTCCGAATACTCGGTCTGAATAATATTATTGCTATCCATTTACAGTTATCTCCTATATATCAAGTTCCGCATCATTTGCATGCTCGTATATATATGCTTTTCTAGGCGGCACCTCATTGCCCATCAGAAGTGCTGTAATGTCTGATGCCATCTTGCCATCCTCTATCTCAATTCTCTTCATCATTCTGGTCTCAGGATTAAGTGTTGTCTCCCAGAGCTGGTCAGCATCCATCTCTCCAAGACCCTTGTAACGCTGTAAGGTAAAGTTTCCGCTATGTGTCTTGCGGTACTTATCAAGCGCTGCATCATCATACAGGTACTCCTCAGCTCCCTTTGAAGGAATGACCTTATACAGAGGCGGCATAGCCACATATACATGTCCTCCATAGATAAGCTCAGGCATAAATCTGTAGAACAAAGTGAGAAGCAGCGTAGATATATGTGCTCCATCCACGTCCGCATCCGCCATGATAATAATCTTGTCATATCTAAGCTTTGTGATGTCAAAGTCATTGCCATAGCCCTCTGAAAAGCCACAGCCAAAGGCATTTATCATGGTCTTAATCTCTGCATTTGCAAGCACCTTGTCAATACTTGCCTTCTCTACATTAAGAATTTTTCCCCTGATAGGCATAATAGCCTGAAACATTCTGTCTCTCGCCATCTTGGCAGAGCCGCCGGCTGAATCTCCCTCGACTATGAATATCTCACATTTCTCTGCATCCCTGCTCTCACAGTTTGCAAGCTTTCCGTTTGAATCAAAGGAGAACTTCTGCTTGGTTAAGAGGTTTGTCCTTGCCTTTTCCTCTGCCTTTCTAATCTTTGCAGCCTTTTCAGCGCAGCTTATCACAGTTTTAAGTACATCAAGATTCTTGTCAAAGAACAATGGCATCTCATCACTTGTAACCTTGGCTGTCGCCCTGTTGGCATCCTGATTGTCAAGCTTTGTCTTGGTCTGTCCCTCAAATCTAGGGTCTGGATGCTTTACTGTCACAACTGCTGTCATGCCGTTTCTGACGTCTGCTCCGTTGAAGTTGGCATCCTTGTCCTTAAGTATTCCAAGCTCTCTGGCATAGGAGTTGATTATGCCTGTAAAGGCGGTCTTAAAGCCTGTGATATGGGCTCCACCCTCTGAGTTATATATGTTGTTACAGAAACCAAGTATATTCTCATGGAACTCACCTGTGTACTGGAAGGCTACCTCAACCTCAATGCCCTCGCTCTCACCCTTGAAGTAGATTACATCATGAAGAGCCTCAACATTTGCATTCAAATCCTTTACAAAGCCTATGATTCCCTCTGGCTCATGGTACTCGATATGCTCTACCTCGCTTCCACGTCTGTCCTCATATATGATGGTCAGATTAGGGTTTAAATAGGCTGTCTCCTTCATCCGGTTTTTGACATCCTCTTCCTTGAATCTGGTTTTTTCAAATATCTCAGGGTCTGGGAGAAAATTAATCTTGGTACCGGTCTTTTTAGTTTTTCCAATCTTTGGAAGCAAGCCATTTTCAAGCTCTACAACCGGATTTCCCTTCTCATATCTGTCATGATGGATATAGCCCTCCCTGCTTATCTCCACATCCATATATGTGGATAAGGCATTGACTACGGATGAGCCTACACCGTGCAGTCCACCGCTTGTCTTGTATACAGAATTGTCGAATTTTCCTCCTGCATGAAGGGTTGAAAATACTACTCTGGCAGCGGAAACGCCCTTGGCATGCATACCAACAGGGATTCCTCGTCCATTATCCTCAACTGTACATGAACCATCCGCTTCAAGCGTAACCCAGATTGTGTCACACTCTCCTGCCAGGTGCTCATCCACAGAGTTGTCTACGATTTCATATATTAAATGGTTTAATCCTTTTGTAGTAACACTACCGATATACATTCCCGGTCTTTTTCTAACTGCTTCAAGACCTTCAAGAATCGCTATACTGCTCTCGTCGTATGTTTGTTTACCAGCCATACACACTCCTCTTTCTAAATTTATTCGTTCTTCATATCCTTAAGATGGGCAATTACCATTACCGCTATGCGAAACATCATAGCATCATCAAAGGTTCTGATGTCAAGTCCAATTGCCTTTTCTATTCTTTCAAGTCGATATACCAGAGTATTTCTGTGGACATAGAGCTGTCTCGCAGTCTCTGATATATTGAGATTATTTTCAAAAAATTTATTTATTGTGGACATTGCTTCCTCGTCATCAAGTATATCCGGGATTTCATCGCCGAACACCTCCTTGATAAACATTTCACAAAGGCTCATAGGAAGCTGATATATAAGTCTGCCTATGCCCAGTCTGCCATAGGATATAGTCTCCTTTTCTGCATAGAAGACCTTTCCAACCTGAATAGCCATCTTTGCCTCTCTGAATGATGAAGCTATCTCTCCTATCTGGATTACAGGATTTCCGTAGCCTACCCTTACCTTTATCATTGCCTCCATCAGTATATTGTCTACAAGACTCTTTGCTATAGCCTCAAGCTCTTCCTCCTGATTGTCTGAAGCAATATCAGATATATCCTTTATCAGTACTACATTATGGGCATCCAGTGTCACCACAAAGTCACCGGATTTAGTGTCAGATAAGTTCTTCACCAGCTCTAACACTATGTCATTTTCTTTCTCACCAGTATCTATAACATATGCAATTCTAGCCTTATTATCAATATGCAGCTTTTTAGCTTTTCCAAGAATATCAACTGTGAGCAGGTTTCCAAGCAATATGTTCTGGATAAAATTGTTCCTGTCAAATCTGTCTGAGGTATTTACAAGCAGGTTTTTGACCTGACATGCAGCCATCCTGCCAAGCATCAAGCCCTCATCTGCGATATTTTCAAATGAAAGTATGTATTCCACTTCCCCATCCACCTCGACTTTAAAAAGTCTGGTGCCATCATCCAGCATATCATCATCCAGTACCTGGATGAATCTGAATATTTTATCAATTATGTTTTTATCCGCATTTTCCGTAGCTGCCACACACTTTCCCTTGCTGGTAAAAAGTGACATCTCTACGCTTGTTATTGCATTTATCTCATCGATTGTTTTTTGTATCTTCTGGTTTGTAATCATGGAAATCCCACCCGCATTAATAAAGCAAAACCGGGTGTAAAACACCCGGTTTGGTAAATTTACAACTATATAATTCTATATGACTAATTAGTAATTGTCAATTCAGAATCTTTGTCAAATACATGAATCTTGCTTGTATCAAGAGCAAGCTTGATGTGATCACCGTAACGAGCTGGTGTATCTGAATCTACTCTTGCTGTCATGTTTGCTCCACCGATTGTGTAGTATAACAGTACCTCAGCACCTAATAACTCGTATCCTGTAACATCTGTCTCAACTACACTGCCTGCGAATTTAGCAAGCTCATCTGCTCCATCATAGATGTCCTCTGGACGAATACCCATGATAACAGTCTTTCCAGCATATCCTCCATCGATAAGCTTCTTAGCCTTTGCTTCTGGAAGCTCGATTGTGTAGTTGTCGAATTTAAGAGAAGCCTTTGCTCCCTCAACAACGCACTGGGCATCTACGAAGTTCATCTGTGGAGATCCGATGAATCCAGCTACGAATAAGTTCTGTGGCTCATTGTATAACTTCTGTGGTGAGTCAACCTGCATGATAACACCATCTTTTAATACAACGATTCTTGTACCAAGTGTCATAGCCTCTGTCTGGTCATGTGTTACATAGATGATTGTAGCACCTAATCTGTTATGTAATGAAGCAATCTCAGATCTCATCTGCACACGAAGCTTTGCATCAAGGTTTGAAAGAGGCTCATCCATAAGGAATACCTTAGGATTACGAACGATTGCACGTCCCATGGCAACACGCTGTCTCTGACCACCGGAAAGAGCCTTCGGTTTACGATCAAGAAGTTTCTCAAGGTCAAGGATTCTTGCAGCTTCACGAACTGCTTTGTCAATCTGGTCTTTCGGAACTTTACGAAGTTTAAGTCCGAATGCCATGTTATCATATACTGTCATATGAGGATACAGAG
>CAVFAM010000392.1:945-7334 GCA_963620375.1 Bacteroidaceae bacterium | reverse complement strand
TAGCAAACTAGCGTAAATCCAGTTTTGCTACTCGTTTTTTTGTTATGACGACTGCTAATCAGAGCGTATCTCGTCTCTGTGTAGAAAAAGGAGGAATAAGTTAAGATGACAGAAAATAGAAGAATGAAGGAGATGCCGATCAATAAACTCATGGTGCAGATGGGAATCCCCATGATCTTATCTATGGCATTGCAGGCGGTTTACAACATTGTGGACAGTGCCTTTGTTGGAAACATGAGAACAGGAAGTGAGGCGGCACTCAATGCGTTGACACTGGTGTTTCCGGTTCAGATGCTCATGGTTGCAGTCGGAATCGGAACCGGCGTAGGAACAAATGCACTGCTTGCAAGAACGCTGGGGCAGGAAAATGATAAAAAGGCTGCAAAAGTAGCAGGAAACAGTTTGTTTCTTGGAGTGATCATTTATGTGCTATGCCTATTGTTTGGGATTTTCGGAGTAAAAGCATATATATCATCACAAACAGTCGATTCGGAGGTTATTTCCATGGGAACAAACTATTTAAGAATATGCTGTGTGATCTCATTTGGAATTATCTTCTTTTCATTATTTGAAAAACTGTTACAGG
This sequence comes from Bacteroidaceae bacterium, assembly GCA_963620375.1. Lineage (GTDB taxonomy): Bacteria > Bacillota > Clostridia > Lachnospirales > Lachnospiraceae > Roseburia. The sequence continues at coordinate 6,748 of CAVFAM010000392.1, read as the reverse complement.
CAACAGGACGTTCCCTGTATTCTACGATCGGTCAGGTTGTGGGTGCAGTGGTAAATATTATCCTTGATCCGATCATGATCTATGGTATCGGACCGGTTCCGGAAATGGGAGTTGAAGGAGCAGCCTATGCAACGGTAATCGGACAGGTGGCATCTGCGGTACTCTTGTTTGTATTTCATATAAAGTTAAATAAAGAATATGATCACAGTGTAAAATATATGAAACCGGACGGTACAATTATCGGAGAAATCTATGCCATCGGACTTCCGGCAATTATTGCACAGGCACTTATGTCTATCATGGTTTATGTCATGAATTTGATCCTAAAATTCAGTCCATCAGCACAGACCGCATATGGATTATTCTATAAAGTACAGCAGTTTGTGTTGTTCCTTGCATTTGGACTAAGGGATGCGATCACACCGATCATTGCTTTTGCATACGGAATGCGCAGTAAAAAGAGAATTCAGGATGGAATAAAATATGGACTGATCTATACGATCGTACTTATGATCCTTGGTGTAGCGATTACAGAAATTTTCCCGGCTGCTTTTGCCACTTTATTTAATGCCGGACAATCAAGAGAATATTTTATCGGAGCAATGAGAATTATCCCCATTAGTTTCATTTTCGCCGGAATCAATGTTGCATATCAGGGAATTTATCAGGCGTTGGATGGTGGTATGGAATCACTTATGATCTCACTGCTTAGACAACTCATAGTCATATTACCACTGGCAGGCATTTTCTCCGTTTTTGTCAGAAACGGACAGATGGGCATTTCACTGATCTGGTGGGCGTTCCCGATAACAGAGATTGTTGCATGTCTTGTGGGATGTGTACTTTTAAAGAAAATCAGAAAGAACAAGGTGGAAAGTCTAAGTTAAGGAGGATGCTCTCCATTAAAAAAGAAAAATAGTGTAAAAATAGTGAAATAATAATGGACAAGGTCTTTCTCTCGGATATAATAATATTTGGAAGAAAAGCTTTTTATATGATTAAGGTTGAATTTACCAAAGATCATGAAAAAGAGATTATGAAGGCAATCAGTTGAGATTTTACTATCCCAAAAGGGAATAAATCGGAATTTGTATGAATGTTACAATGATATGGTGAATTCAAGTTTATAAAGCAAATAATAAAAGATATTTTGGTGTATTTTAACCAAAATATCTTTTATTTATATTGAAGCATATCATTTAGCAGCGTATAATAGAAGATATTTAAGGAAATAATAACCGAAATATCTTTTGGGAGAAATAATATGGAGAAGGAAATTAAAAGAGATTATTATTTAGAGCAACTCATAAACCGAAAGGGAAATGGTTTGATCAAAATTGTAACCGGAATAAGAAGATGTGGAAAATCATATTTATTACGAACTATGTTTAAAAAATACTTGATGGAGCATGGTGTGGATGAAGACCACATTATTGAAATGGCATTTGATATATTTGATAATATAGAATATCGAGATCCCAAAATCTTTTATCCTTGGGCAAAGGAACAGATGCAGGATAATGAGCAATATTACTTTCTTTTAGATGAAGTACAACTGTTAGATGAGTTTGTGAGTGTGCTCAATGGTTTGGCAGATAAGAAGAATTGTGATGTGTATGTAACGGGAAGCAATGCAAAGTTTTTATCCAGAGATATAGCAACTGAATTTGGAGGTAGAGGGGACGAAGTTCATATGTATCCTCTGAGTTTTTCGGAATTTATGAGTTGCTATGATGGAAATAAATATGATGGGTGGAACCAATATATTACTTATGGTGGTATTCCATTGGTCGTTTTAGCGGAAACAGATGAGCAAAAAATGACGCTTTTGGATAATCTGTTGGAAGAAACATATATTAGCGATATTGTGAAGCGGAATAAAGTTAGAAATGTTGGAGAAATGGAAGCATTACTTGATGTTTTAGCATCCGCTATTGGTGCGTTGACTAACCCGAACAAATTGCAGAAAACATTTAAAAGTGTGAATAATTCAAAGATTACGGCAACCACTATTACAAAATATATTGAATATTTGGAAGATGCCTTTTTGATAGAAGAGACAAATCGATATGATATAAAGGGAAAATCATATATTGGTACGCCATTGAAGTATTATTTTATGGATATGGGACTTAGAAATTCAAGAATTCATTATAGGCAAGTGGAAGTAACACATTCTATGGAGAATGTAATTTACAATGAACTGAGAATGCGAGGCTTTCATGTGGATGTGGGAAACCTAACTGTTGTGGAGAAGGGTAAGGATGCAAAACCAGTAAAAAAACAATTGGAAGTGGATTTTATATGTAGTAAGGGTTCTAAGAAATACTACATCCAATCGGCATATATGCTGGAGACAGAGGAAAAAGTAGAACAAGAAATACGTCCATTTTTGAAAATAAATGACTCTTTCAAAAAGATTGTTATTACATCAAATACGCCAAAAGCTTTTTATAATGACCAAGGAATTCTAATCATGAATGTGTATGATTTTTTGCTGGATGTAAATTCTTTGGAATTATAAAAGTATCTATATTTATTTTGTTGATTATAGCAGTTGCTTTTATAATTGGAGATTATGCTCGAAGAAATGGGCATGTAAGATAAGACTTTAGTTACACCTAAATTCAAGTTGACGGAGGTAATGAAATGTTTGAAGAATTAGGAATTAGTTTTGGCACAGCACTAATTGTTTTGCTTGCATTGTATTTTATTGTTAAATGGGCTGTCAAAAACGGAATAAAAGAAGCCTATAGAGATATTACAGGAAAAGTCACTGCCGAAGATATTGAGGACGAAGAAAGATGTCAACAGGAATAATGATTATTGGTCCGTCCGGAAGCGGAAAGACAACGCTTGGAAAAGCGGTTGCTGAAAAATTGGGATATCCATATTTTGATGTGGACGATTACATATGGAAAAGGGATACAGTTGAACCATATACACAAATGTATACAAGGGAAGAAAAGATAAGTAGATTAAGCCATGATATAGAACCCTATGAGCATTTTGTGATGGCAGGTTCAATGAGTTCTTTTCACTACGCATTTGATGATAAGTTTGAGATGATGGTCTTTCTTTATGTTGAGCCGGATATTCGTGTACAACGTGTTCATAATAGGGCAATAGAGCGATTTGGCGAAAGAGTGCTTGAAGGTGGGGATATGTATGAAAACCACATGAAATTCCTGGAGGAAAATCCAAGATATGAAAATGACGGTTTTCCGAATTTGAATGAGCAGAGAGAATGGATGAAAAACATGCCTTGTGTGAAAATTGAATTAGACGGTACTAAGAGTATTGAAAACAATGCAAACATTGTCGTAGAGAACTGGAATAAAACTATACAATCGTGAACGGATATGGTTATTTGACTTATTCGGTAAAAGAAAATGATAAGTACATAGAGGATGTTAATATGTGTTGCTTGTGGCAATGACTCTTTTGAATATAGAATTGAATTATCAAAACAAGGAGGCAAAGATTATGTTAAGTGATAATATCAAAAGAATTAGAAAGTCAAAAGGGCTATCACAAGAAGAACTTGCAATTAAACTGAATGTAGTAAGACAGACTGTATCAAAGTGGGAGAATGGTTTATCTGTTCCGGATTCGGATATGCTAATTACTTTGGCAGATGAATTGGATACTTCTGTAAGCGTATTGCTTGGAGAAACTGTAGCGGAGCCGATGACAGATGACTTAAAGGCAATCTCCCAAAAGTTAGAGGTAATTAATTTACAGTTGGCAAAGAGAAACATGGTCAAAGTAAAAAACATTCGTTGGATACTTATTGCGTTATGTGCGTTTATATTGCTTGTTTTTATTGCTCTTGCGGTTATGAAAAGTTCTTATCTAGGGTGGAATTATAATAATCCAGAGTTTGCAGTTGCAGGAACAATATTACATGGATTTGAATTTGTCTTTGTGAGATTAGCACCACTTGTTTTTATTGTTTCTGTTATTGGAATCGTAATTACTTATAAGAAAAAATAAATTCAAATTTACATAAATGAAAGAAGGAAAAACCATGGACAGCATTTTTCACAGAGTAAGCATACGAAAATATAAAAAGCAACCAGTAGAAAGAGAGAAAATCCTCCAAATACTGAAAGCCGGCATGCAGGCACCAAGCGCCTGCAATCAGCAGCCATGGGAATTTTATGTGGTAACAGATAGGGAAATCATTAAGAAGCTCTCACAAAGTACCCCATATGCCGGATGCGTGGCAGGAGCACCTGTGGTTATAATTCCTGTATACAGGACTAAGGGGCTGCCAGCTTCACAGATGGTACTCATTGACATGGGGATTTCTTTGGAAAACATGTGGCTTGAGACAGATGCACTTGGTCTGGGCGGTGTGTGCATTGGAGTGGCTCCTATTCCTGAATTCATGGATGCGGTTCGCAAGATAGTAGAGCTTCCGAATGATTTGGAAGTATTTTCATTATTTGCATTGGGCTATCCAGATGAGGAGCGGGTGCAGCAGGAGCGTTTTGAGGAGGAGAGAATTCATTTTATTGAGTGATAGGCAAATGCTATAAAAAGCACCATTGGAGACTATTTCTATATGGTTGGTGGCGGTGTTCAGTTAGGAGAAACTTCTGAGACATGTATAGAAAGAGAAATTTACGAAGAAACGGGGATGCATACATGTGTGGAACGTCTCGCAGTTATATGTGAAAATTTTTTTAAAGGCGTGGGTGGCACGATTGATGGACTTGATTGCCATACAATAGAATTTTATTATTATATGAAAGTTTTGGATGAAGATTTAAAATTGTGTAAGAACAAGACTGATGATGGAGAACAGTTAGTATGGCTGCCATTAGAAGAAATAGCGTCAAAAGAAATCAAACCAGCATTTCTTAAAGAGAACATAAGCAATATTATTAATGAACGAAACAGATAAACCAATTCTGGATTCGCAGGAAAACATCATTAATCAATGCTAGTATAAGCAAATAAAAAATGGTATTATGATTAAAATAATACAGACAAAATATGAGACGGTAGGGCTGTTGATACAGCCCTATTTAAAATTTAGGATAAATATTTGGTAAAAAACATATCGTTATTTATGGAGGAGCATGATGGATAAACCAATAACAACTTTATTTATGTTGATGTCTTTGGATGGAAAAATAAGCCCTGGTGCATCGGATGATTTAGACGTAGATAAAGATTTTCCCAAGATAGATGGGGTGAAAGAGGGGTTGCCGCAGTATTATGAAATTGAGCAGACAACCGACCTTTGGTCTTTTAACACCGGACGTGTACAGGAAAAGATGGGCGTAAACCAAAAGCCATTTCCCGATAAGACGCCCGTTTCATTTGTCCTGTTGGATAACAGCCATTTGACAGAGCATGGTGTAACCTATTTCTGCAAAAAATCCAAGACGTTTGTGTTGATTACATCAAATAAAAATCATCCGGCTTATAACATTAAGGAAAATAATCTCCATATTATTTTTCAGGAAGAACTGTCGCTGAAAGATGCACTTCACGAATTGAAATCATTGTATGGATGCGAAAGATTGACGATTCAAAGTGGCGGAACGGTGAACGGACTGTTCCTTCGTGAGAAGCTGTTTGATTATGTTGATGTCGTTGTGGCTCCGGTGTTGATTGGTGGCAAAGAAACGACCTCTTTAATAGACGGCAGTTCCATTCTTTCTGAAAAGGAGTTATCTAAATTGGGTGTATTGAAACTCATCGACTGTACCGTTTTAGATAATTCGTATATCAGAATTCGCTATCAAGTGATTCACTGACAACTTCCAGTTTGTCGAAAGGAAAGAAA
>CAVFAM010000392.1:0-935 GCA_963620375.1 Bacteroidaceae bacterium | reverse complement strand
GAAAGAAACAAAAGATTAAATCTGGGCTTTTACGATAGGAGGAAATAATGAAATTACTTGTCATAGATATACAAAAAGGAATAACAGACAGCAGACTTTTTAATTTTGATGAATTTATTGAAAATACTACAAGAATTATACAAGCAGCTAGAGATAATCAAATAGAGGTTATCTATTTTCAGCATGATGATGGACCGGGAACGGGATTTTCAATCGGTGACGAAGAATTCGAGATTGCAGAACAGGTGACTCCAAGGGAAGGTGAAAAGATATTTATAAAAAATATCAATAGTTGTTTCGGAAACAAAGATTTTACAGATTATGTTAAAAATGAAAATACATTAATGATAGTTGGGCTACAGACAAACTTCTGTATAGATGCAACTGTGAAATCTGCGTTTGAAAGAGGATACAAAGTTATTGTTCCGCAAGGGGCAAATTCAACGTTTGACAATGACTATATGACTGGAGAAGTAACCTATAAATACTACAATGATATGATGTGGCCAGATAGGTTTGCTACATGTGTATCTGTAGATGAAGCGATTAAATTGATGGAAAAGAAGAAAATTCAAATGCTAAAAACAAAAGATTTAATTTTAGATAAGGGAAAAATTGATGACTGGAAAGCCCTGTATGAGAATGTCTGGAAGCACGAGGAGACTGCCAGATATATGATGTGGAGCGCTTCGCAAATAGAGGAAGAGGGCTATGAGATGACCCAAAACTACCTCAAGATGCAGGAAGTGAATCCCACTGCCTATATTGTGTATGAAAAAGAGGGCAGAGTGCCTGTAGGCTTTGCAGGAATGAGAGAGACGGACAAGGGCATTTTTGAAGATTCTGGTATTGCTGTTGGAGTGGCATATACAGGAAAAGGTTATGGAAAGCAGATTTTATCAGCCCTGCTCAGTCAGGCATTTGAAGAGCTTGGA
>CAVFAM010000391.1:0-3253 GCA_963620375.1 Bacteroidaceae bacterium | reverse complement strand
CCTTGACTATATAGCATGTGGCAAGAATTATCCTGAAAAAATCGCTACAATCGTAAGCGGCGTGGCTGAGGGCTGCAAGCAGTCTGGATGTGCTCTTGTAGGTGGAGAGACAGCAGAGCATCCGGGACTTATGCCAGAGGATGAGTATGACCTTGCTGGATTTGCAGTAGGTGTAGTTGACAGAAAAGACATCATCACAGGCGAGAACTTAAAAGACGGGGATGTCCTGATTGGAATGGCTTCAACTGGTGTTCACTCAAATGGATTTTCACTTGTCCGCAAGATTTTCAAGATGGACAAGGAGACCTTAAATACATACCATGAGGAGCTTGGCACAACACTTGGCGAGGCACTTATCGCCCCAACAAGAATCTATGTAAAGGCTCTTAAGTCAGTAAAGGATGCAGGAGTTAAGGTAAAGGCATGCAGCCATATCACAGGCGGCGGTTTCTATGAGAATATCCCTCGTATGCTTCCAGAAGGAAAGCGTGCTGTAGTAGAGAAAAACAGCTATCCTATTCCTCCTATCTTCACAATGATGGCTCGTGAGGGACAGGTTGAGGAGCAGATGATGTACAACACTTACAACATGGGACTTGGCATGATTGTCGCAGTAGACCCTGCAGATGTTGACAAGACAATGGAGGCTATGAAGGCAGCAGGAGACACACCTTATGTAGTAGGAAAAATAATTGATGGCGAGAAGGGTGTAGACCTGGTATAGTTGCCAGACTATAAGATATAAGTGTACGGTTTAATGTACATATATTATTGTATTATGACCACAGGCAGTGGATATATGATTTTTAATGAGAGGAAAACAGATGAAAATAGCTGTATGTGTATCAGGTGGCGGAACTAATCTTCAGGCTATCATAGATGCAATAGATAACGGAACAATTACTAACACAGAGATAGCAGTAGTAATAAGTAATAATGCAGATGCTTATGCCCTGGAGAGGGCAAAAAAGGCTGGCATAAAGGGCATATGTATTTCTCCAAAGAGCTATGAGACAAGGGAAGCCTTTAATGAGGATTTTTTAAAGCAGCTTAACTCCTATAATGTAGACTTGGTAGTACTTGCAGGATTTCTGGTGGTTATTCCTCCACAGATGATTGCAGAGTACAGAAACAGGATTATAAATATCCACCCATCGCTTATCCCATCATTTTGTGGCAAGGGATATTATGGGCTCAAGGTGCATGAGGGCGTGCTGAACCGAGGTGTCAGGGTCACAGGTGCCACCTGCCATTTTGTAGATGAGGGCACAGATACCGGTCCCATTATCTTGCAGAAGGCAGTTGAAGTGCAGCAGGGAGATACACCGGAGGTGCTTCAGAGAAGAGTTATGGAAGAGGCTGAGTGGATTATCATGCCAAAGGCAATCGACCTTATTGCAAATGGCAGGGTGCACGTAGTGGATGGTAAGACATTTATAGATGAGAAATAATTGCCTGTCATGCATATAAGGGCTGGTAATATAGAAAATCAGGAGGAAACAAGATGAAAGTATTAGTTGTAGGTAGTGGCGGAAGAGAGCATGCAATCTGTACAGCAGTTGCCAAAAGCCCACGAGTAGATAAAATATACTGCGCACCGGGTAATGCCGGCATTGCATCAATCGCAGAATGTGTTGCAATCGGTGCTATGGAATTTGATAAGCTGGTTGCCTTTGCAAAGGATAATGCTATTGATTTTACAATAATCGGTATGGATGACCCACTTGTAGGTGGAATCGTAGATGAGTTTGAAAAGGCAGGACTTAAGTGCTTCGGACCAAAGAAAAACGCAGCAATCCTTGAGGGCTCAAAGGCTTTTTCAAAGGATTTGATGAAGAAATACAATATTCCTACAGCGGCATATGAGAATTTCACAGACCCGGAGGAGGCTCTCAAATATCTTGAGACAGCAAAGATGCCAATCGTATTAAAGGCAGATGGTCTTGCACTTGGCAAGGGAGTGCTTATCTGCAATACTCTTGAGGAAGCCAGAGCTGGTGTGAGAGAGATTATGGAGGATAAGAAGTTTGGAACTGCCGGTAACACTATGGTTATCGAGGAGTTTATGACAGGACGTGAGGTCTCTGTACTTTCATTTGTAGATGGCAAGACAATCCAGATAATGGATTCAGCCCAGGATCACAAGAGAGCAGGAGACGGAGATACAGGCTTAAATACAGGCGGAATGGGTAACTTCTCACCAAGTCCATTCTACACAGCAGAGGTAGATGAGTTCTGCAAGAAGCATATATACCAGGCAACAGTAAATGCCATGGCAGCAGAGGGCAGACCATTTACAGGAGTTATCTTCTTCGGACTTATGCTGACAGAGGAAGGACCAAAGGTGCTTGAGTACAATGCCAGATTTGGAGACCCGGAGGCGCAGGTAGTACTTCCAAGACTTAAGAATGACATAATAGATGTAATGGAAGCCTGCGTGGATGGAAAGCTTGACACAATAGACCTGCAGTTTGAGGACAGGGCAACAGTATGTGTAGTCCTCGCATCAGACGGCTACCCAGTAGCCTACGAAAAGGGCAAGAAGATAACAGGACTTGAGAACTTTGAAGGCAAGAAAGATTACTATTGCTTCCATGCCGGCACCAAGTTTGATGAAAACGGCGATATAGTCACAAACGGAGGACGAGTACTGGGAATTACAGCCACAGCAGACACCTTAAAGGCGGCACGTGCCAAGGCATATGAGGCAACAGAGTGGGTGCAGTTTGAGAACAAGTACATGAGACACGATATTGGAAAAGCTATTGATGAGGCGTAATCATTGTAGTATTTATGTTTGCCAGGCAAATTAGTTAATATCTATAAAGTTAATATATATATAACAAGTGTAATAGAAAACTGTTGGTTATACATTAAGGAAAAGCAGCTCCTGCTCACATAACATGTGAGCAAGCTGCTTTTTTATGTATAGTAAGAAAGCTATCAATTATGTTGTTACTTTGGATATGTGAATGAATTTATTACTATAACACAAGAATGGCTATGTGTATAATGTTTCATGTATGCTATACATGTCTAAAAGCAAAACATAGCGAACAGCCAAATCTGCCAACGGCAGATTCGCTGTCCACAACAAAGAGGGTATTTGAATATAAATTTTTAATTAGGTAAATGCAATAAATAACACTATATATGCTGCACAACGTGAATTTGGAATATAGAGATAAGCCATGCGGGAATTTGTGACTTGTGGAGGATGTTAGATTTTCTTAATGTTCTGTACGTTTCCCAG
>CAVFAM010000390.1:0-5600 GCA_963620375.1 Bacteroidaceae bacterium | reverse complement strand
ATGTAATGACACAGCACTGTGGTAATGCCAGCCGTGAGAATAACTCCTGCCGTAGACAGGGCAACCGCCCTTCCAGCCACCGGCTTTGCTGCGCTCCATTTGGTGTTAAAGCCACCATAAAACATGATAAAAACCAGAGCGATTGAACAGCTCGTTTCCGCAAAGGAAAAGTTATCGAACTGGATTTTAAACAAGCCGTCACTGCCGAACACCATTCCTATAAACATGAATAAAATCAGGGCTGGCAGCCCGAACCTATCCGAAAATTTCTCCGCAATAATACATAGCAGTATTATTACCGCAATCCCTAACACATATAAAACCATTTACCTGCATCATCTCCTTTTCTCTGCTGTGTCTCATTGTTACAAATTTTTTCACAATATACCATATCTTAGAATTTCACTCAACAGTTTTCTGAAATTATAATAAAATGTTTATAAAATTAAGTGAACTTTCTGCTCCAATGATTTGCCTCCTGCCTGTACTGCTCAGCTACCTGCATCAGCTCCTGGTACTGGCGTTTTGCACTTTCAATCTGGGACTTGTAAAAGTCGATTTCTTTTTGCTGCTCCAGGATGCTTGACTTAAGCAGGGCGAGTTCCTGTTCCTTGTCTGCTCCTGTGTCAGTATTTTCATCATCAGTAGTTTCCATCTTGTTTTTTTCTTTTTTATCATTAGCATTTTTTCTGATGCCAATTCCTTCATCACTGGCTTCTTCATAATTTCTCTCGCTTATTCTATCATCATACTTATTCAATCGCTCAATTTTACCATGAGCAACCACCTGCAGGTCACCTGCAATCTCATACAAGACATATCCCTTTTCATTTTCCACAGACACAAGCAGTCTTTCATTGAGGCAGACTGCCTTGTAGTGGCTCTCCAATTTTCTTAAATCTATACTTAATATTTCTCTTTCACCCTCATAGGGTAGGATTCCATGCAGACGATAGTATGTCTCACCATCTGATGTATTTTTCTCCATATAAAAAAGTATCAGCCTGCCATAAAAAGCCGCAAGTCTTGGAAAATCATAGGTCACATTTTCCCCTGCCTGTCTCTCAAATGGAAACACATACTCAAGCACTGACCTCACCACTATGGCTCCATTTTCATTGATGTATGTATAATAAATCGCACTGTTATACACGGTATCGTTTAATCCGCTCTTATAATCTCTGACCATTACCACTGGAAGATAAAATTGATGTCCCTCCTTTTTCCGAAGGATTATCTCATTCTGATTTTTGTATATAAAAAATCCCTGCCCGCCGGCAGTCTCATAAAGATATGACATATAGAAAACCTTCAAATTTTAATCTGTTTAAGTATATGTTTTTCGCACATTTATATGCGGAGATTCGTATACTATATCAAAACAATAAAGGATACAATGATATGGCAAAATGTAAATGCAAAACAAATGCAAAAATTGTCAGCAATGTTGTCTCAAATCTAAATGGCAGCTCCTGCCCATGTACAGATGTCTGTGCCTCTCCAATATGTGCAGATCCATGTGTGCTTGGTATTATGGCGCCCCTCATTTATGACGAAATCGGTATAAATCTGTGTACCAGCTTTCCACTTGGTGTCACACTGTCTACAACATACCCGACTGTGACAAACGCAACTGCAAGAGTTATAAACGCTGCCTACACATACGGTGCCGGTAATGTCACTCTGGAATCCATCAATGGTCGTGGCAACTGCTATGACATCACACTTTCAAACATTACCATCACCTTTGCAGTAGATTTATTTGATGCAAACTGCCGCCTGGTAGCAACCGTATTTCCTACTGCTGTCTACCTGCCTCCTGATACTACAGCGGCAACCTATGATGCAGATACCAATCCAAGCTCTGTAGAGCTGGTGCTCTTTGCCCCTTACGGTCCATCATATGAGACAGTGGAGGCTGCAACCACACCCGTTCTAAACTTTATCGGCTCAACTACAGGGGCAAACACTGTGACTCAGGGCATCAATATGTTTGCTTTCGGCAAGGTCTTAGACCTGGATGTGGACGACAGCACTATCACGGTGGGACTGACACTGGTTCTCCAGAGCCTCTACTTTGTGGGCTACAAGGTAAAGAGTGATGGCAAGATTGATATTCCAAAGGGAAGCATCACTTCACCTGAAAACACAGACTGCATGCGCTTCGTCTCTGGCAATCTCTTAAATCTTGCGATTAAGCCTCTGGATCTGGGTGCCCCAAACTATGAGGAATACCAGAAGCAGAACTGCCAGAAGCTCAATCCGTCACCTTGTGCCGGCTCTTGTCCGAGCTGCACTAACGTAACGGATGTGCCTATCACCAGTGGAAATAATTCTAACTCAGGCAGCAGCGGTACTACTCTGTAATACCTTGGCATAATAGAAGGACTGCGCACTTCCCAGTGCCGCAGCCCTTACATAGCTATACATATTAAATTCAATAATCATCAATACAACATATACGATTATCAGATAAATAAGTGTCTGTGAAAATTTATCTACAGAATCGTCTCATTCATGCTGCCCATACGGTAGCCCATGATGTCAAGTGCTACATATGCAAATCCATACTCTTTGAATTTGCTGTAGACCTCTGTCCTGACTTCCTCTTTCATGAATTTATCAAACTCAGATGGGTCAAGCTCAATCCTTGCAATATCGCCATGTATTCTGACTCTCAGCTGGTGAAAGCCCATGTCAAGAAGCAGCTGCTCAGCCTTGTCTACCATCTTAAGCTTCTCCTCACTTATCAAATCCCCGTATGGAAATCTGCTTGACAGACAGGCAAATGACTGCTTGTTCCAGGTTGGGATATTGAGGTACTGGGACATATCCCTTATGTCCTGCTTGGTGAACCCACAGTGTCTCAGCGGGCTCTTGATACCAAGCTCTGCAACCGCCTGCAGTCCCGGTCTGTAGTCTCCGTTATCATCGAGGTTTGAGCCTTCTGCGATTTCCGCTATGCCCTGCTCATCTGCCACTGCACGGATTTTTTCAAAAAGCTCATGCTTGCACAGATAGCATCTGTTATTTGGATTGTGGGAAAAGCCCTCGATTTCAAGCTCCTCTGACTTTACGATAAAGTGCTTTACACCCATCTTCTCACAGTATGCCTTTGCCTCATTCAGCTCCCTCTCCGGGAATGAACAGGATGAGGCTGTGACAGCTATAAGCTTATCTCCCAATGCCTCTCTTGCCGCATAGAGCAAAAATGTGGAATCCACTCCGCTTGAAAAGGCTACTGCCACGCTTCCAAAGGACGCTATGTACTCCTTTAACTTGTCATATTTATCTAATAGTTCCTGATTCATCTACTCTGCACTCCTAACGCCTGTTAAATCTTTCACGACTTCTCCCGCAATGATAAGTCCTGCCACTGATGGCACAAATGCCACGCTTCCCGGTATGTCTCGTCTCTCTGTACATTTGTGGGCAGCTCCCGGAGGACATATGCAGTGTGTCCTGCAGCTGATTGACATATCCTCAATCGGACGGGTTGGCTTTTCCTCTGAATAAACCACCTTAAGCTTCTTCACTCCACGCTTTTTAAGCTCACGTCTCATGACCTTTGCCAGCGGACACATCCTGGTCTTGTATATGTCTGCCACACGGAAGGCACTGGCGTCCAGCTTATTGCCTGCGCCCATTGAGCTAATAATAGGTACATTAAGCTCCTTACACTTCATGACAAGCTCAAGCTTGGCTGTCACTGTATCTACTGCGTCAATGACATAGTCATATTCTGCAAATGGAAAATCATCCGCATTCTCAGGCAGGAAAAAACACTTGTGGATTGTCACATCCACATCCGGATTTATCTCCAGCATTCTCTCCTTCATCACGTCTGTCTTGTATTTTCCGACAGTCTTTCTGGTTGCTATAATCTGTCTGTTTAAGTTGGTCAGACAGACCTTATCATCATCTATCAAATCAAAATGCCCTACTCCGCTTCTAACTAAAGCTTCACAGGCATATCCACCTACACCGCCTACGCCAAAGACCGCAACTCTCGACTCTGAGAGCTTTTTCATGGAATCCTCGCCCAGCAGTAACTGTGTTCTTGAAAACTGATTAAGCATATCTATTTTGCTCCTCTTCTATAATTCTCGCATATTGTACAGCCTTTATTCCTAGTATGTCAATAGGTTTTCTAAGCATCATCCCTGTGTTTTCCGCCCCAGTCGCACATGGCAATGAGAATCGGCACCAGCGACTGCCCTCTTTCAGACAGACTATACTCCACCTTGGGCGGTATCTGTGGGTATTCTTTCCTTATTATAAGACCGTCAGCCTCCATCTCCTTCAAGGTGCTGCTTAAGGTCTTATGTGATATGCTGCCCAGACATTTTTTAAGCTCATTGTAGCGCATGATGGTCTGGTGCATAGACAGCCAGTAAATAATAATCAGCTTGTACTTGCCATTTATCATGGAAAGTGTATAGCCAAAATCCGTGTCCTTTATCTCTTCTCCTGTGTGACAGCAGGAATTACATGTATTGCATGTATTTTTCATCTGTTTTCTCCCATACTTTACTTTAGGTTAGTATGTTACTTTCATGTGCGTACTTCCCTTTTTATTCATTTTACTTTATATTAGGCTCATAAACAATATAAAAAGGAGGCAGTTCATGGATAAGATTTTTACAATCGAAGGAATAAGACCAATCCGGGATGGATTTACTATATCGAGAGACTCAAGGCTTGGCGATATAACAAAAGTAACACATTTCTCTTTGGGAAAAGATACCTCCATAAGTCAGGAAAGCTACGACCACATCACAATGTATATCGGTGCTTCCGGCAAGGGAAACATTATAATAGGAGAAGAAGCCAAAAGGCTTGAGCTTCTGCCAGACACTGTGCTTATTGTTCCTGGTGGTACATTATGCGGTATGGAGACTGATACCGGTCTTGTTTATACAGAAATCATTTTAGAAAACAACACAGAAAAGGAGATTACTATGAACGCAAACATCAAAACAAACGAAGTATTCGCACTTAAAAACCTTATTGATTACGAAGAGGGCAGCATTGCCAACATGGATATCGTAAGCAATTCTACAATGAAGTATGTGCTTATGGCATTTGACGAGGGAACTGGTCTCACACCTCACAGAGCACCAGGCAACGCTATCGTATTTGCCCTTGACGGAAAGGCAACTATCGGATATGAGGGAAAAGACTATGAGCTTTCTGCCGGAGAGTGCTTCAAATTCGAGAAAAACGGACTTCACAGCGTAACAGCTAATGGCAAATTCAAGATGGCTCTTCTGCTTGTACTTGAGTAAAAATAACCGACTGCATTGCAGCAATTTTTTAGCACTTGTTATATGCAAGTGCTTTTTTTATTTTTACATTTCTCCTGATTTGTAAAAAATTATACACATTTTGCCGATAAATAAGGTATAATTATAACATATTATACAAATTGGAGGGATACATATGAAAAAATCTTTGGCAGTCAAGCTGTCCAGTGTATTTTCTGTAATTGTATTTATCACCTGCCTCATCCTGGTAGGTACCTGCACAATTATTTTTAACAAGACAGAAGATACAATCAAGCAAATCCGTTATGATGATATCCTGGATGGATACAAGAC
>CAVFAM010000389.1:3316-5281 GCA_963620375.1 Bacteroidaceae bacterium | reverse complement strand
GGAAGGACAGATGCAGGCGTCCATGCCGAGGCACAGATCTGCCACTGTGACTTCCCCGATGAGCGCTATGCCAGGCTGCACGACATAAGGCATTCCCTGAACTGCCTTTTGCCGGATGCTGTGCGTGTCTATGCCGTATACCATGTTGCTGATGCTTTTCACTCCCGTTTTTCGCCGCATAAAAAGACGTACAGGTATCAGTTCTGGCAGGACAGAAGCGCCATTCCCCCGAGGCTCATCCCTTTTGTATGGCAGTGCGGTCCTCTGGACAGGGAAAGGATGTGCGGCGCCCTGAAGTATCTTGGAGGCCGGCAGGACTATGCCTTCCTGGCAAATGCAGGAGCCGAGCGGGAAAACACAGTGCGGTCGCTGCCTGAAGTGGCCTTAAGCGAATACAGCTTTAAGCCGGACTTTCTTCCCATGCAGGTGCTGGAAGTGACAGGTACAGGCTTTCTAAAGCAGATGGTCCGCAATATGGCAGGCCTTCTGGCCGAAATAGGGCGCGGCAAAATTCAGGCAGAAGATATCCCCGGCTTTATGGCAAAAGGTTCCAGGAAGGATTTGCCGGCACCCACTGCGCCTGCCGGCGGACTGACGCTTAAGGCTATTGCCTATGATGAGGAATGGTTTCCTGTATCTGAGGTCAGTCTTCCCAGGCCAGATAAATATTATTGCGCACGTTTTCAATAAGCATAACAAAGGAAGCAATGCGCACACTGTTCTGGTTTTCTGTCAGAAAAATGTCACTTTTGTGTGTCGTATGACGCCTGAGATCGCAGTATGGCAGATTCCAGGCCATGGCTATACAGTCAGGCAGGGAGCGTATAAGCCTCTGGACAAGCATGTTGTCCAGTGCCGTGGGGCAGCGTTTTATCTGGCAGGGAGGATATGTCCCAAGGCTGACATCGCTCATGGCCTGCGTGATGTCGGGCGGACAGCAGAAGAGCATCCTTCCTGGAGCGGGCTTTGCGTCCAGCAGGGCAAAACAGGCAGGTTCCTGCAGGGATGCCTGGAACGCTCCATACGCCATATGGAGGGTGTCCTGATATTCTAGTGCTATATAGGCATCCGTGTTCTTTGTCAGTTCTCTTTCAAAAAGCGTGGCAAAAACACGTTCTGTCAGAACAGATTCCTGCAGGGATGAACTGCCGTCCTGGAACGTGGTGTCAGTGTCATTTTTTTGAATGCCGTTTCCCGTATTATCTGTATCTGGCTGTTCATCGTTAAAGAAATCGTCATCATCCTCAGACCTGCCGGCCACGGCCTGTCCTGTGTCCTGTTCCCCGCTGTCAGCAGGGGACAGGAGGAAATCAAGCTCTTCCTGGCTTAAAAGGTCTTTAGCAGATGACACGAGATACGTCTCCTTGGGAGTGGCTGCCTGGTGTGGCTGGGTGGCTGGTATTATAATCAAGCATTAACTGTGCCAAATCAGCTGTGCCCAAAGGGCTGCCTTGTAGCGGTACAGAAGGGGATATTGTTGCAGGTGCGCATTGTTCTTCACAGACCGTGGCTTGGGGAAGAGGGAACCAGCATAGAGCCCTGGAAACAGGGGGTATCGCTTCTTGAAGCCATATGGCTTTCAGGTGAGGCGGAGCCATTGCCCCTGTGCACCGGCCTGGGGCGCTGCGGCAACTGCAGGGTACGCTTTATGTCTCATGCTCCTGCAGCCTGTGCCGAGGATCTGGAAAGGCTGGGAGAAGAGGCTGCAGCACTTGGCTGGCGTCTTGCCTGCCACTGCCGTCTTTCTGACGATGCGGCAGGCGATATTCATCTGGAACTGCCTAAGCCTGCCGCAAAGGCAGGACATACATCATGCAGGATACATGCTGCCGCAAATACCACTGGTCCTGAGCCCTGCGTCATGGCGGCAGATCTCGGGACAACCTCCATAGCCTGGCGTCTTATACGGGAAAAAGACGGCAAAATCATGGCTGAGGGGGAGATGCTCAATCCGCAGGCAGGGGC
>CAVFAM010000389.1:0-3084 GCA_963620375.1 Bacteroidaceae bacterium | reverse complement strand
GCAGAAATTGCCGGTCTGCCGCCTGTATATATTCCGCCGCTCCTGGGACCCTTTGTGGGCGGGGATGTGACGGCAGGCCTTCTCTGGCTTGAAAGGCAGAAGACAGAGCGTCCCTATGTGCTGGCCGATCTGGGCACCAACGGTGAAATAGCCTTAATGACGGAACAAGGCAGACTGTATGTCTCCTCTGTTCCCCTAGGACCTGCCCTGGAAGGCATAGGCCTTGAGTGCGGGGCCCTGGCAGGCCCTGACGTTTTGACAAAATTTGTGCTGGGGCCGCAGGGGCTTGCCGGATATACAGGAGACGGGTCGCCCCTCTCTGGCAGGAATGTCGCTGGTATCTGTGCCACGGGCTATCTTTCGTTGCTGGAACAGCTTGTTCTGTGCGGTATCCTGGATAAATATGGACATTTCAGGGACAATGGAAACAATCTTATGCCTTTTGCAAAAAAGCTGAAAGAACGTATTGTCCCGGTGCACAACATTCCCCGTTTCCTGATAAATGAGAATACCTGGATGTCCCTCAGGGATGTCGAGGAAATTCTCAAGGTGAAGGCAGCCTTTTCCGTGGCACTTGCAAGCCTTTTGCAAAAAGCAGGGCTTGCTTCATCGGATCTTTGCAGCCTGAACATCGCAGGCGCCCTTGGAAGCCACTTGCAGGCCAGGACACTGGAGCGGCTTGGCTTTGTGCCCGCTGGCATGGCAGGCAGGGTAAGAAGCATCGGAAATTCTTCCCTGGAGGGTGCTGCCATTCTTGCTCTTGACCAGGCATCCCGTGATGAAATTGCCAAATTGTGCCAGGGAGCCTGTCTGCTTGAGCCTGCCAGGGAACAGTCCTTTCAGGAGCAGTATATTTCTGCCATGTGCTTGGGGCAGTAAAATTGTCATTTGTGCCGTGGCGGCAAATACAATAAGAAAGAAGAAGTTACTTCTTTAGTCTTCAGGTTAGGAATGATAGTATGTCTGAAAAATCGTTAAAATTAATTCCCTATGGTATTTCTGACTATACTGTTGTTCGCAGTGGAAATTATATTTATATTGATAAAACAAAATATATAGAATTTTTAGAATCAAAATTTCTTTATACATTTATTGTAAGGCCGCGTCGTTTTGGAAAGACTCTTTTTACAGGGATGCTGAAAAAATATTATGATATAGCAGCTGGCAATGAATTTGAGAAAAATTTTTCAGGTACGTATATAGGAGAAAATAAAACACCTCTTGCTAATTCATTCAGAGTCTTGCATCTTAATTTTTCCGGACTGGCATCTGATAATATAGCAGACAGTATCAATGAATCACTAAAATCATCATTTGAACTGTTTCTTAATAATTATCATGACGATAATTGTGAGAAAATTTTAGAAAAAGACTATACTGATCCATCAATTTTATTAAATAAATTTTTGAAGGCTATTTATAAAAAATATGGCAAAACGTTATATGTCATCATAGATGAGTATGATCAGTTTGCAAATGAAATACTGTCGCAGGATTTTGAGCGGTTTAAAAAAATAACAAGCTCTGGCGGCATACTGAAGAATTTTTATGCAAAATTAAAAGAAGCAACAGAGACTGATGGAGCTGTTGCTCGTATTTTTATTACAGGTGTAACGAAAATATCCCTGGATTCAATGACATCTGGTTTTAATATAGCCAGCGATATTACAAACGATCCGCAATTTGCGGCGATATTTGGTTTTACAGAGGATGAAGTCAGGCAAATAATACCGCAGGCAGTAGATTTACGTAATTATGGGGAAAGTGCTGAAACAGTCCTTGAACGCATGAAGGATTTATACGATGGCTATATGTTTAGCCAGGAAAGTGGAATCCATGTGTTTAATTCTTCTATGTCATTATATTATTTGTTTAGTATAACAAGGACAGATTCCGAACCGAAAAATCTGCTGGATCCGTCTTTTTCCCAGGATATATCAAAGATACATGGTATACTAAGTCTTGGCGACAGGACTGAAGTAGAAAGGATCATAGATAAACTTATATCATGCAATAGTATTTTGCTGACGACACAAATTCCATACTGTATTAATATAAACAGCAGCAATGACACTCTTCAGACAGAAGATATATTGTTGATTATGATTAATTTTGGTTATCTGACAATTTCAAATTCAGATGATTATTTGTCAATACCAAATATTGTTATCCATAAGCAATTTTTTGAATATTATATAAAGTATATCCGTGGCTTAAAATTTGTTAATTTAACACTTAAAGATAAGAATGCTATTATACAATTAAAAAATGGTGATCCAAGGCCCTTTATTGAGACTGTCTGTAACAGGCTAGATGAAGTCTGCGGCATAAATCACTTTCTCCATATGCGTGAGAATGACATATGTTCTATTTTAGGGGCGTCAGCGATTGATTTGCCTGAGTACAGGCCATTTCTTGGAGCAGAGGTGACGGGAGTTGAAAAGGGTTATGCAGACTTGGTTTTGAAGCCGGTACAGCCTGACGGAATATCCTATCTTTTTGAATTCAAATTTCTTGCAAAAAAGAATGGAACGGATGCCTGTGTGGCAGCCAAACTGGCTGAGGCGCAATGTCAGCTGGGTAAATATCGTACTGGAAAGAATATGGAGGCACTGCCTAACTTAAAATGCGTGGCATGCGTCTTTATCGGCCTTAAATTAGCAGGGTATTCCATCAGCTGATGTCTTGGCTGTTTGGACCTGAGAACTGCGGGGATGCAATGAAAGAAAGAGCTAACAGGACTGGATCCAGGGAACGTTTCCTGCGAAAGCAGGAAGCAGGACACCCTGCGTATGGAAGAAACAGGGAAAAAGAGCGGAGCAAAATAAGTACGGCAGGCAGAAGATTTGGCAGGGCACACGATGCTCCTGAAGAATCTTTGTATTCCCCTGATGAGTCTGCTCTTCCTCAGAGTTCCATCCTTGATATGCAGGCCCTTTTTCCTACGTTGTCTGTTGACAGGGGCAGGGATATCAGCGTTCTTCTGGCGCAGGCCCTGAAGGATGCCTTTCCCCTGAAAAAGGCGCACAGGCAGGATCTGCCGTACAATATCGTGCAGCTTTCACGCCTGCTTACGGTTGAGCG
>CAVFAM010000388.1:0-3747 GCA_963620375.1 Bacteroidaceae bacterium | reverse complement strand
CAACGTCCTGTTGCCGAGTTGCTGGGAAGCGTACAGAACATTAAGAAAATCTAATATCCTCCACAAGTCCCAACTACCTGCACAGCCTGCTACAATCCCCCTCACACTTCAAAAAAATATAAAGAGTATGCTATATAAATACGCTCTTTTACCTGCAAGCAGATAATATAGTTATAGTAAGCATTTGCGCAAATTGGTGTTTTGGGCAAACAAGTCTCTTTATCATATATCTTATATAGGTAGAGATAGATATGCACTAAATGACTTAAGCGTACAAATTCCATACCCAAAATAACTGCTTATTCTGGTATAATCCCCTACACCACAAGCATCAACCACCACCACAGTTTCTCTGGCTGCACGTCAGAAAAAAGGACTGCCACACAAGTGACAGTCCTTTAAACTCACATTTATTCAATTTAGAAAATTCTACGAACACAAATGATTGATTTGTAGTTTGCAGGTGATGTGTACTTAATTCCTGTTGAAGGAGTACTAGCATGGATGATTGTGTTGTTTCCGCAGTAGATAGCAACATGTCCACTGTAGCAGACGATGTCACCTGGCTGCATCTCATCTACGCTTACACCATATCCAACACTTCTCATTGCTGATGAGCTGTGTGGAAGTGATACACCAAATGCTGCATATACTGACATTACAAATCCTGAACAGTCAGTTCCGTTTGTAAGGCTTGAGCCTCCATATACATATGGGTTTCCAACGAACTGTGCTGCATATGCAACAACTGCTGATGCTCCTGTTCCGCTTGGTGCGCTGTATGAAGATGAAGCACTTGAGCTGCTGCTTGATGACTTACTTGCAGACTTGGCTGCTGCCGCTTTTGCAGCTGCCTCAGCTGCTGCCTGACGCTCAGCCTCTTCCTTTGCAAGTCTTGCTTCCTCTTCTGCCTTTGACTCTGCATATGTGTACTCTGTAGATAAGTCCACATAATCAGATGATACATATCCTGTTCCTGCTTCACATGTAACAGCTACCCAGCCCTCAGTTGACTCATCTACAACTGTTAAATCGTCCTCGATTGGTACCTGCTCAATAATGCTTGCATCCTCACTTGCTGTCTCTCTGACATTAAGTGTAGTTGTATTAACTGTAGCAACTCGACGTCCAACGCTTCTTGCAAGTTCCTCGTCTCCCACTACTACATAATCGCTTTTTACATATCCTTCAACAGAACCAGAAGATATCTTGTACCATCCGTTTTCCTCACCGAGAACTGTTGCTGCTGAATTATCATAAAGCTTTCCGAGTACTTCGCCTTCCTCGCTCGCCTCAGAACGGACATTTACATATCCTTCAACCTGTGCGATTGCTACATCTGCGTACTCTGATGTAACTGCCTCTGCGTCATTTTCTTCTACTTCTGCTGATGTTGCAACAACTGCATCACCGTTTAACATAACCTCAGATAATGCTGAAGCAACTCCAGCTGCTGGAATAGTTGATGATGCAACAACGTTTGCTGTATAGCTTGCTACTCCCGCTGCAGGTGTGGCTGCAAATGCTTCGAAAGAAACAGAACCAAGTGCCATAACACCTGTGAGCGCACACGCTGTAAGTTTCACATATCTTACTTTCATTTTGACCTCCAATAACTATATCTGCAAAAATTATTACGAATTTGTTACAAATATTACTTTGTCATAATAGCACAGGGATATATGTGTGTCAACCCCTGTACTTAATTACTTAACAATTTTTTCTAGGGTTTTCCTTGATTTTCCATCAAATTGATGATACATTAACTATACCGAAGTACTAATGTACCATTTTTATATTAATTTATATATTACGAATGAGGGTGATTATATATGGAAATCGGATCAGTTGATGGAATTGCTTTAGCAGCAATGAATGTTAAGCAGGTTGATACACTTAATCAGGTAGGAACTGCAGTTTTATCAAATGCCATAGACCAGTCAGAGGTTATGGGACAGAGCATGATAAAAATGATGGAGCTGTCTGTTAATCCTGGAATTGGTGGAAACTTTGATATGTCAATTTAATATTTTTGTAATATAAGGCATTATAAAAGGCTGACCACAAAAGGTCAGCCTTTTACTTTATTTAACAGCGATTGCCTCAATCTCAAGCATAACATCCTTTGGAAGTCTGGCAACCTCTACACAGCTTCTTGCTGGAAATGCTTCTTTAAAAAATGTAGCATATACTTCATTGATTGCTGCAAAATCATTCATTTCCTTAATGAATACTGTTGTCTTAACAACCTTATCCATGCTGCTTCCTGCTGCTTCAAGTAAGTTAGAGAGGTTTGTAAGTGCCTGCTTAGCCTGCTCTACTGAGCCTGCTGGAATCTCTCCTGTTGCTGGAACAACCGGGATTACTCCTGATGTATAAACCATACCATTTACCTCGATAGCCTGTGAGTATGGTCCGATTGCTGCTGGTGCCTTGTCTGTACTGATTACGTTTTTCATTTCTAATTCCTCCATATATTTTCCTATATTTCAAACCCCAGATTATACTCTGCGGATTTTGCCATCTGTCAAATCTATCTTTCTCTCCTTATACAGATGTCCGATTGCCCTCTTGAAAGCATTCTTGCTAAGCCCGGTCTCTCTCTTTATGACCTCTGGACTTGCCTTTTCTGAAAATGGAAGGACTCCCGCATATGACTCAAGAAGCTCCATTATTTTTTCAGAATCCGAATCCATCTGGATGTAAGCCTTTTCCCTCAGTGTCAGGTCAAGCTTGCCATCCTCCTTGACTGCTGTGACCTTTGCATCTATTACATCACCTACCCTGAGGAAGGATGTGTCCTCATGGCGTGGTATTCTGGCAGAAAACTTATCATCAACTGCCACAAAGCAGCCGAAATTATCGGAAAACTCATAGACTCTTCCCGATACCATATCATCCTTTTTATAAGGAGACTCCTTTGACAATAAATCATAAAGTCCTCTCATGCTGGCACAGAGCCTGCTGCTCTTATCTATATATAAGGTAACAAGAACCTCATCCCCAGCCTTAACCTTCATGGTCATCTCTTTATATGGAAGAAACAAATCCTTTTCCAGTCCCCAGTCAAGAAAGGCTCCGATTTTTCCACATTCCTTCACCTCAAGAGGTCTCACCTCACCCATAGAAAGCTTTGGCTCATTTGTTGTGGCTATAAGCCTGTCTCTTGAGTCCTTGTACAAAAATACTCTTATTTTGTCTCCGGGCTTTATTCCTTCCGGAACCTGCTTGGCTGGAAGAAGCACTCTCTCCTCTGCCCTCTGGGACTCTGCAAGATAGATTCCAAAATCTACTTTTTTGATGTATTCAAGCTCCTGATATTCTCCTAATCTCATAGTTTTTCCTTTCGTCTTTCCGTCCTGATTGTTTGTCACACTTTTCTTTATTATTCAATAATTAAAATCCAATGTCAATAAGCATTACTCTCCGATAAACTGCACTACTGCATAGGGCTTATTTTCTGTGTCAGCCAGAACAACCACTATACCCTCATCAGTTTTCTTCACAGAGGTTTTTATTATGTCCCCAAGCCTTGCTTCCTTTTTGTACTCTACCCTAAGCTCTCTTATCTTATAGGCTGTTGGCAACAGCTCCTGTGCGATAGCGACATACTTTTCATTATTCATATGCTGGTTGCTGTCTATAAAAAACTTAGGCACTGCCATCTCTGCGCCTGCTTCCATATCCGCTGGCACCTTGATTTTCCTTGAGCTGCACTCCATTTCAAGCTGGGGTGATACGCCATAC
>CAVFAM010000387.1:0-2005 GCA_963620375.1 Bacteroidaceae bacterium | reverse complement strand
CCATCTTTTCTCTCCAAAATTTAACTATATTCCGTGAGTTTTTTGCTCATTGCCCATAACTGGGGCGTTAGAGGATTTGGATATAAGTCTCTGAAGCTTCTTGTATTCCTCCTCTGTCACGTCTCTGTACTCGCCCTCCTTCAAATCGCCAAGCTCTATGTTCATGATTCTGACTCTTTGAAGCTCTACTACCCTGTAGCCAAAGTACTCGCACATTCGTCTTATCTGCCTGTTGTAGCCCTGGGTGAGAATGATTTTAAATGTCCGTGATGACAGCTTCTTCACATGGCATTTTCTGGTAGTCACGCCTAACTCCACCAGTGGCACCCCTCCGGCAAGACCTCTTATAAAGCTGTCAGAGACAGGCTTGTTGACTGTGACAATATACTCTTTCTCGTGCATATTGCCCGACCTCATCATCTTGTTTACTATGTCCCCGTTATTGGTCAGGAGTAAAAGTCCCTTTGAGTCCTTGTCCAGTCTCCCTATAGGGTATATGCGTTTTGGATAATTAATATAATCAATTACATTATTTTTTTCTCTTTTTTCTGCTGTACACACGATTCCCACTGGTTTATTAAAGGCTATTAGAATCATTTCCTCCTCTTTTGTAACCTCTTTGCCATTGAAAACCACGCTCTGGCCTGCACAGACCCTGTCTCCTGTCACAGCTGGTCTGCCGTCTATAAGTACATTTCCAGCCTCCACCTGCCTGTCTGCCTCTCTTCTGGAGCACACACCAGCCTCGCTTAAAAATTTATTTATTCTTACGCCCTTATCTTCCATATCATCCGCTCTTTCCCTGTATACCTTGATATGTAGAGAAAATCTGACACTGACAGTTTTCCCACATTCTCAGTAATATTAAAATGCGGAGACTTTTTCAAGCCTCCGCTTCATCATCTGTTACAACTAATTTACAGTCTCAAGGAACTCTGTCTTGATATATCCAATCTGTTCTCTGTACTCAACCTTTGTCCAGTCTCCCTCAGTTCCAACTGCTGTGAATCTGGTACCCATATCACATCTTCCAAGCTTTGTACCATCTGTGCTTGCAGAATCTCTGATATTAACTCCATCTGTTGTCTGAACAGTCCATGTAGATGGTGTGGCATCCTGGGATGTAGTATCCTCTGCCGCTGTCTGGTCGTCTGTTGCAGTATCATCTGTTGTGGCAGCATCAGTTGTCTGGTCTGCTGCTCCATCATCTGCCGTCTGACCATCTGCCGCAGTATCATCTGTTGCGGTGTCATCTACTGCTGTACCATCATCTACAGGTGTCTCAGTCTCTGGAACTGCCTCTGTGCTGTTCTCTGTTGAATCCTGTATTGTATTGATTGATGCAGCCCACTGCTTTATAGCTCCATCCAGTGTAGACTGTATCATATTTGCCAGATTTGCATCTGCTGTCAGTGCCTCGTTATACTTGGTCTGCACATCCTGCTGTAATGATACGAAATCCTCCTGCTGCATGTATTTCTGCACAACTGCATAGACATCCGGGTCCATTGTGTTCTCTACAAAGCTCAGATTAAATATGCTGTAGAGATTGTTGATATACATATTGCCATCTGCATCTGTCTCTACATAGAAGAAATCAAGTGTTGGAGCAAGTGTATCTACTCCATAGAATTTGATTTCGTTATATACGGATACAAAATAAGAGCCATCGCTAAGTCCTGCCTTGCTGTAATATTTGATATTCTGGATTGACTCATAATACTGGCTGAGCACACCAATATAGCTCTTCTCATTGTTGCTGAGTGGGTATGCAAGCTTTTCCAGAGCATCTAAATCATCTGCCGCATATGCAGTATAGTAATTGTTTAGAAGCGTAGTTATTGCCTCGTCACTGTCTACAGAATAATCCTTCTCAAAGTTAAAGCTTTCCGCCACACTGCCTGTTGACTCTGTGCTGCCCTCTGTGTGCCGGTTATTTGATGGCTTTGCCATAAATGCAAGCACCAGCACAAAAACAACGAACAGTCCAGCTGCTCCTATATAT
>CAVFAM010000386.1:4392-12647 GCA_963620375.1 Bacteroidaceae bacterium | reverse complement strand
TATCTGCTCTGACAAAAGCTTTTCATCGCCTACATATTTGCCCCGACATGCTCTGGCTATATTTTCAAGAGTCATGCCAGACATCAATTCTCTTTCACTCATATTATGCCTCATATTTCTTTAATGAAATCTCGATAAGCTTCTCACAGAGCTGGTTAAAGTTCACACCTGTAGCTGCTGCCTCCTGTGGGAGCAGGCTTGTAGGTGTCATGCCAGGCAGGGTGTTTGCCTCAAGGCAGAACATCTCGTTATTTTCATTTAAGAGGAAGTCTGAACGAGAGTATGTATCAAGTCCGATAACCCTTGCAACCTCCTCGGCATAGTGCTGCATCTGCTTTGTCACTTCATCAGGAAGCTCTGCAGGACATGTCTCCACTGCACTGCCTGCCTTGTATTTATTCTTGTAATCATAAAAGCCCTGCTTTGGAGCTATCTCGATTATCGGGAGAGCCTTGCCCTCAAGCACACCGACAGAAAACTCTCTGCCCTGTACAAATTCTTCGATTACAAGCTCATTTTCCCACTTGAAAGCCTCATCCAGCGCAGCCTTAAGCTCTGCTGCATCCCTCACAATTGTAACTCCTATGCTTGAGCCGCCACAGCATGGCTTTACGATACATGGCAGCTTAAGACCAAGCTTTGTCACATCATCTGTGCGTTCTGCCTTAGTCATGGCAATGCCCTTTGGTGTAGGAATGCCATTTGCTATAAAGAACTGCTTTGCCATATTCTTGTTCATGGCGATAGCACTGCTTAAATAATCGCTTCCTGTATACTTAATTCCAAACAAGTCAAAAGCAGCCTGAATCTTTCCGTTTTCTCCGTTTTCTCCGTGAAGTGCCATAAATACAATATCTGCCATCCTGCACATATTGATTACGTTTGATCCGAAAAAGCAGTCAGACTGGTCTTTTCTGGATGCCTTTACCTTTGCCAAATCTGGTGCCTCTGTCGGTATTTCACTTACCTGCATGCTGATTTCATCTGTCCGATCGAAAATACCGCTTAAGTCTTCCTCTTTGTCACTATATCCCATAAATACATCGACCATGATTACACGATGTCCGTTTTCCTTTAATGCCTTTGTGACCATGCTTCCTGTCTTGAAGGATACGTCACGCTCTGTGCTGAGTCCACCAGCAAGTACTACAATGTCCATAACTTTGCCTCTTTTCTCAATTTATAAAGTCTTATGAAATTATAGCACCATTGATTCATAATCTCAATTTAAAAAAAGAACATTATCAGCCTCTTCTAAATATTTCTTATTATGAGTTACCATGACAACACATTTTCCCTCTTTAGCTAATTCATGAAGCTGCTCCATAACAATCTGGGCATTCCTGTCATCCAGGGAGCCGGTTGGCTCATCCGCAAGAATTATCTTGCAGCGCTTAATGATAAGCCTTGCCAGCGCAACTCTCTGCTGTTCTCCACCAGACAGCTTGTAAACCTTTGTATTCAGCTTATCAGCCAGACCGACCCGGTTTAAAGCTTCTTCTATAGTAATGTCAGTTCTATTAGCCGGTTTTATTATTTCCAGATTCTGTTTTACTGTTTTATTCTCCATCAGGGCAAAATTCTGAAACAAAAAGCCCACATAATCTCTATAATAAACCTGCTGCTTTATGTCTCTTAGATTTTTCCCCTCAATAATTATGTCACCCTTATCCGGCAGCTCCAGATAGCCAAGCATATTTAACAGGGTGGTTTTTCCACATCCGCTTTCACCCGATATAATCGTAAAGGAAGCCTCTGGAATAACAGCATTATAACCATTAAAAAGCTGCTTCTCCCCAAATGCTTTTTCTATATTTCTAAGTTCAATCATAGACAGCCTCCCTTTAACATTTTTACTATGGAAATCTTTTCGTATCTAATGATATAAGCGACAATAACAACATTCTCAATAAACATCATTATGGCACCAACCACCATACATGACACGGGACTGTAAATTCCTGTTATCATGCCTATAGCCGCCATAAGCAACACCATTATGGCATTTTTTATATTAAGCTTTATAAGCTGTGCCTTATTCCTTTGCAGGAATGAATATCCCACCACCTTTTTTATGGCATATTCGATACCCGCATTTCTAAATTCCATATTGCAAAGGGAAATCGTTATCGCTAAGTCCAGTAGGACAGCCAGTATACATAAGGAGCTTAGGAACTCTATCATCCGCCTGATAAAGCTCATCTTATATTTATATACATCAGCAGCATTTGAAATGGAAGCCTGATATCCCCGCTCTGAAAGCTTAAGCTCATTGCTGATTTCATTCCATTCATTTTCACCCAACCCATATAGAGTTCCACTATTTATTCCAAAAATGCTTCCCTCCAGCTTTACACTGGCTGGGCAATAAATTATTACTGGATTTGTGACACTGGAAAAAAACGCCAGTTTTTCATCTGTTATACATGGTACAGATACACTTTTATCATATGGTCTGATTTTCCATTTATAATCCGATAATTTATATAGCCTGAGCAGCCCATCAGCATCTTCGTCTGAAAAGCTATAGCCAGCAGGAGTGAATATGATAATATCTTCCCCACTTTCTTCGGATAGCTGTAAAGAAATCTGCTCAGGCAGAAAAACAGACGCATTTTCATTCATTATTAATACAGGCTTATCCCCATCTGCAATCATTGAACATATTTCAGGCTTAAGCTCATCATAATACTCATCATATAACAAATCCCACAAATCATCTGCCCATGGGTCTGCTTCATTCTGACTGCCAATAATAGTTATAAATAAATCCTGCTCATACTCTGCTATAAGCTCATCTTTTTTATTTCCAAAGGATGAAACACTTATGCTTGAAATATTTGTAACTACAGTAAACAGCACAGTTGCAAATGCAGCAAGCTTTAAGATATTTAAAAATATAAACATCCCGCTCCCTGCCTGAATATTTGAAAATACAGCTTTGATGTTGTTTTTTAGATACAGAAAATTCATGCCTGCAGCAATTAGGCATCCTGCCTCATATATACCAAATGCCAGACCGCTTTTGTAATCTCCTGAAATAAAATTAAAAACAAGCAGTTTTGCAACAAAATATAATATTTGATACATCAGCAAATCCACTATAAATGATTTAACTGTCAGACTTTTCATATCTTCATCATACACAGCCCTTATTGCCATTTCTTTTCTTTTTCTCAGAACAGCCGCCGTATTAAGAAGAATCAGGAAAACGCTTATCAGTCCCCATATAATTACAATCATATCGTTTTCCTCACCTTGTATTTTTTCAGGCTGGGTAACAGAATAGGGGTTCTTTAAATTGTCATATGCAAGTTCGTAATCATTCAGTAATGCAATATATGGTTCAAGCTTAAAATTCTTTTGTGTCAGCTCCTCTATCTCTCTGAATTCAACACTTACTGTTCCACTTAGCAGAGACTTGTATTCTGCTTTTGAAATATTACACTCTCTCTTAATTTGCTGCTCATTATCTGGAGAATTAGTATATATAATCAGGCTATTATCATTTTCAGATTTTTTCTCCCAACGAACCGCAATACACCCATGCCCCCTATCTCCTAAAGCCCGTAAGTCTTGTATAAAAGACTCATATTCACTCTCATCAACCGAGCAATGTATTGCCGGATAAATTGCAAACAGCGCATTAGGGATAGTAGTGTGAAAAAGCTCACACCTCATGACAAATCCCAGAATGAGTATCATAAATACTGGAATACATTTAAGTATTCTTTCCGCAACATTTCTAAACTCCATTTCCCCTCCTGACAGCTTTTCTGCATACTAAGGCATCATAAAATCAGCCCCAATATCTTACTGACATCGGGGCTAATTATTTAATCGCTTACATATTCAGTTTACCAATTAATATTCCGGCTCAATAATACCATATGTATTGCCTTTACGCTTGTACACAACGTTTACCTCGTCTGTCTCAGCGTTGATGAATACGAAGAAATCATGGTCTGTAAGCTCCATCTGGATGCAGGCATCCTCTGGATACATTGGCTTCATGCCAAATCTCTTTGTACGGACAATCTTAATCTCATTTTCATCCTCTGCATCTGCCTCATCCAAAAACTCTGCCTTGAAAGTCTCTGCTGCTGCAGCCTGCTTTGCTGCTATTCTGGTCTTATATTTTCTCAACTGACGCTCGATAACTTCTTCTACAAGGTCAATTGATACATACATATCGTTGCTTACCTGCTCTGATCTGATTACATGTCCCTTTGTTGGGATAGTAACCTCTATTTTCTGTCTCTCCTTCTCTACACTTAATGTTACGAATACATCGGTATCCGGTTTGAAATATTTCTCGAGCTTGCTGAGCTTGTCGTTTACAGCCTCCTTGATTCCATCTGTTAACTCGATATTTCTTCCTGTAATAGTAATTCTCATGATGTCCAACCCCTTTGCCGTTTATTTGATACCCTTCGTGTATCATGTGAATATTATATCATATTTACATCAATTTGCAAACAATTTTACAGCATTTCTTCCAATTGCGAAGACAATTCTTCCCAGGTTTCCATGTCAGCCATGATTTCCTCTTCCTTGGCATCTATGGCAGCCTGGATTTCAGAGAGCTTTGAATAGCTTGACTGATACTCCGGGCGGAGCAGCTCTTCCCTGAGTTTCTCAAGCTCCTCCTCCTTTACAGCCAGCTCTTCCTCTGCTTTTTTGACCTTCTTTTCAAGCTTTGAGCGTTCCTTGCCCGGATTGTAATATGGCTTCCTGGCAGGCTGTGCGTCATCTGCTGCACCTCCTGCTGCCCCATTCACGCTTATGGCTCCACCAAATACAGCCTTGCCCTTGTACTCATTTTCTGACTCTGCCGCCTCCCTGTCCAGCTTCTCCTGATATTCCTCATAGCCAAACTGGTAGAGGTGGGTGGTGCCATCCTCAAATACAAGCAGCTGTGTGGCAACCTTCTTTACGAAATATCTGTCGTGGGATACAAAGATGAGTGTGCCCTTAAAGTCCTTTAGCATACTCTCAAGAGTCTCTTTTCCTACTATATCCATATGGTTTGTAGGCTCATCCAGAATCAGCACATTTGGCTGTCTCTTAAGTATCTTGCAGAGAGCCAGACGCACCTTCTCACCTCCAGACAGCATGTTGACATTTTTGAATACATCATCACCTGAGAAAAGGAAGGCTCCCAGTGAGTTTCTCGCCTCTGTCTCAGTCAGGTTTGGGAACTCATCCCAGAAGTCGTCAAGCACTGTCTTGTCTGCCCGGTACATTGCCATCTGCTGATCAAAATATCCTATCTGTACATTGGTTCCGTACTTATACTCTCCTGACAGGGCAGGGATTTTATCCACGATTGTCTTTAAAAATGTAGACTTTCCTAAACCATTTCCACCTAATATTCCAAGCTTTTCGCCTTTTTTCAAATCAAGTGACACTGTAGACAGGGGATGGTCATAGCCAATCTCAAGGTTTGATACATAGAGCACATCATTTCCTGTCTCCTTTGCGGGCTGGAAATTGGCGTAAAATGTCTTGTTGTCATACTTATCCGGTGCCTCTATAATGACCATATGCTCAATCGCTTTCTGCTTTGACCGTGCCATAGACACCTTTGTCGGCTTGTTCTTGAACCTGTCAACCATTCTCTGCAGACGCTCTATTTCCTTCTGCTGGGCGATATGGTCCTTCATCTGCTTCTCATAATTTTCCTTCTTACGGGCTACGAAATTGGTATAGTTGCCCGGGTACCTCTTAGCTGTGCCATACTCAATCTCGTACACCACATCCACTACGTTATCCAGAAACATTCTATCGTGGGATACTACAACTACAGCCTTTGGATAACTCTTTAAATAGCCCTCAAGCCACTCGATTGTGGTTACATCCAGGTGGTTGGTAGGCTCATCCAGAAGCAGTATGTCAGGCTTTGACAAAAGCAGCTTTATAAAAGCAATCTTGGTCTGCTGTCCTCCGGAAAAATCCTTAAGAGGCTTCTTCCTCTCCTCGTCAGAGAAACCAAACTTGCGTATCATCACTTCTTATTCTTTTTCGTAATAATATCCACCATCATCCTTGAAGGCTTCCTCCATGGCAGTGTACCTTGCCACCTTATCCTCTGAATAGTCAGTCTCAAGCTCTTTTGCCGCCTGTTCAAGCTCCTTTTTCCTCTGTTCCATTTTGGCAAAACACTTTTTGACCTCCTGCTCCAAGGTAACTGTCGGGTCATCAAATGCAATCTGCTTCAGATAACCGATTTCCGGATTGCCTGCCTTTGCGATAAATGCTGACTCATCGCTGTCAAGCTTCTCCATATCCACTTCTCCCGAAATCAGCTTGAGAAGTGTTGTCTTTCCACAGCCGTTTCTGCCGACTATGGCTATTTTCTCTGTATTTCTTATTTCAAAATCAATAGAGTGCAGTATCAGGTCATCGCCAAACGCTACTGCTCCATTGCTTATCTGGTATAACATCTCCTACTCCTTACTGTTTATTCCTGACAGCCCTGCAGGTAATTGATGAACTGGGTTGCAGTTCTTCCAGAAATTCCTCCATGGCTTAACTCCCATTTATTTGCCTCTGCGCAAAGCTCCTCGTCACTCAGGGTGATACCTGCTTTTCTCGCAAGACCCACTACTATGTCAAAATACTCTCTCTGACTAGGCTTTGAGTAACTGATTGTAACACCAAACCTGTTGACCAGTGACAGCTTCTCCTCCACTGTGTCAGAATGATGTCTGTCGTTTGTGTTATCCTGGTCATTTCTGTCGTTCCAGGTCTCCTTGATTAAGTGTCTTCTGTTGGATGTAGCGTAGATTAAGATATTGTCCGGTCTGGTCTCCACGCCGCCCTCGATTACAGCCTTAAGGAACTTGTACTCTATCTCATGCTCCTCAAATGACAGGTCATCCATATAGATGATAAACTTATAATTTCTATTCTTAATCTCTGAGATAATTCCAGACAGATACTTAAACTGGTGCTTGTAAATCTCAATCATTCTGAGACCATCATCATAGTACTGGTTTACAATCGCCTTGATGCTGGTAGATTTTCCTGTACCGCTGTCACCAAACAGAAGCACATTGTTGGCTCTCCTGCCCTGGACAAAGGCCTCAGTGTTGTCCACCAGCTTCTTCTTCTGAATCTCATAACCAATCAAATCATCCAGCATGACAGTATCCATGTTGTTGATTGGCTTGAACGAAAATCCACCCTTCTGGTCTTCAAGTATTCTAAAAGCCTTGTTGAGACCAAACATGCCTACACCGTAGTCCTTGTAAAAACCAGTAACTACGTCAAAGAACTCCTTCTCGTCCTTTGTAGCTTCAAGCTTCTTGCTTAAGGCTCTCACCTTCTCGCTCACATTCTTGTTGTACATAAGCTCTTTTTTGACAATAGCCTTGTAATTGCAAAGCTGGGTAAAACAGCTTATTCCAAGCTCAGCCTCAATAGCTGTAAAATCATAGTCAAAAAGCTTCTTAAAAATCTTAAAATCATTCTCAACAAAATTATTTACACTGCCGTCGCTGGCACCAACCTTCTCACATGTCATGGAGAATGGGTTTTCATTCATCATAATGTAAAATGTCAGGTAGTTGTGCCAGAGATTATCGTCAAAACCGTAATCTGTGGCTACTTTGAGCAGTCTCTTGACCTGGGTATTTATATCCCGTACAAGCTCCATCTTGCTGTAGTTGCCGCTCTCAAATTTGTCAAATATAACACCTAAATTATATAAAATCTCATCTGAAGATAAATCTCCGTACATGAGCAACTGTGATATTTCATGGTACATTTTCTATTCCTCCATACTATTCTACAATTTAAAATTGTAATCTGTTAATTTCAGATTATCCAGCGCATATATTATTATCAATCCAATTTTCCGACCTGCGCTCTCCTCATTTACTTTTATAATTATCAACCTCATATTGTACATTTCAAAATTTAGATGAGCATATTGCGCAGATATATTTTAGTATTTGTGACTGTGAAGAATATTAGTTTTTCTTAATGCTCTGCCCACAATCCAGCAGCTCGGCAACAGGACGTTGCCGAGAATGAGAGCTGAGCCACGGATGGCGAATCTCGAATGGCTGCATCAAATTACCAAAACCTACATCAGAGCATTTAGAAAATCTTATATTCGTAACCCGGAACAAATACCAAAATATATCTGCGCAATATGCGGACTAAAACCTTCCAAATATACAATAAAGCATCATTAAAAGTAAATCCTCGCAGTTATTATACTGCGAGGACCCCAAATCGTAAATTAT
>CAVFAM010000386.1:0-4336 GCA_963620375.1 Bacteroidaceae bacterium | reverse complement strand
CTCCAAATGTACAATAACCCCTTAATAAAAGTAAATCCTCGCAGTTATTATACTGCGAGGACCCCAAATCGTAAATTATAAATTTTTGAAAATAGCTGTTTCCTTCTGCAAATCTCCTGCAATCCTCTGGTTGACATCCATCCTGTCAGAGATATTATCCATATCATAAACCAGTGTCTGTGTACTGTCCGCTGCACCAGCAAGTCCCTTAACACCCTCGTCAATGGCTCCTGTGATAGAGCTGATAGATGCTGCAATCTCTGCGACCATGCCCTTAAGCTCCTCTGTCTGCTTTGTGAAATCATCCATAGAG
This sequence comes from Bacteroidaceae bacterium, assembly GCA_963620375.1. Lineage (GTDB taxonomy): Bacteria > Bacillota > Clostridia > Lachnospirales > Lachnospiraceae > Roseburia. The sequence goes on along the minus strand of CAVFAM010000386.1, from coordinate 4,023 downwards.
CTTTCAATATATGAAGCGTTGTCCCTGTACTGCTCGCCCTCCTCCACGAATTTCTCAAACTCTGGAAGGATGAACTCCTGCATGTACTCAACCAGTGTGTTGGCATTGCCTGACAGATTATGTACAGCCTCTGTTACTACCTTATTGATGTCCTGAATATGGTTTGCTGCAACACGGCTTGAATCTGCCAGCTGGCTGATTTCACTTGCTACTACAGCAAAGCCTCGTCCTGCTTCGCCTGCTCTTGCTGCCTCAATAGAAGCGTTAAGGGCAAGGAGGTTAGTCTGGCTTGAAATATTTAAGATGTCGTTTGTAAGAGAGTTAACCTGGTCTACACTCTTACTGTCCTCAATCGCCTGATTTAAGACATCAAGGATTTCATTTACCTTTACGCTGGTCTGCTGCATGTTATCCCTTGCAGCCTCTTCCATGGCTACTGCATGATCCTTCATAGTCTTTGAGTGCTCATTAATCTCTATTGAGCGCTCAGCCATGGCAGAAACCTCTGCATTTACCGACTCTGCGTTATTGTTAATAGCATTTGCACTGTCTGATACTTCCTCCATTGCGGCAGAAAGCTCCTCTGTCACTGCAGACAAGTCTGATGCACTGTCATTTGATGTACGGACGCTCTTTAATACCTCTGCTACGACACTCTCCATCTCACCAGAGTTTTTGGTGATAAGTGTAAATATCTTCTGCAGGGTCTCCATGAAGCTGTTGATACCCTTTGACAGGGCTGCAATCTCATCATTTGAAGTAATTGGAATACGTCTTGTCAGGTCTCCCTCTTTGTTCTCGATTCCCTCTATAATAGACTCTAATTCCTTCTTTGATGTAATCAGAGGCTTAATTACATGATTTACAACTATTATGATTGTAACCGCCAGTGAAACAAGGCATACTGCTATGCAGACAATGGCTGTTGTGAGTGACATGCCGAATATACTGCTCTGTGTGTCTCTCTGCCCTGCTGCATCTGTTGAAATCACATCATTAAGGGCGCTTATATCACCTGCCATTGCAGCTGCGGCTGTCTTTAAGTCTCCGTTTGCACAGCCATAGGCTGCCACTGAATCAGAATTAGCACTGAAAGCCAGTACATTTCGTACCGCACGCTTAAACTCTTTGTAATCGCTCTTTAATGCCTTATAGTCTGAGTTATCTGAGGCAACATATTTTGAATAGCTCTGGATTTCCTCGTCGAGAGAATTTTCCAGATTTTCAATGTCAGTTACCACGTCAATCATTGTGTTAAAATCTATAGCTACAATATGCGAAAGTGCAAGTGTATGGATTTCTCTTGATGAGCTTTCAATATTTGACAGCTCCTGCACACCTACCAGATATTCATCTGATATGGTAGATGCACTTGTGTTCACTCTGAGCAAGCTTGTTATCGATGTAATATTAGAGACAATAGCCGCTAATCCAAGGATAATTACAGGGATTAGAATCATATCTCTTATACTTGTTTTACGTTTGTTGTTCACGATATTTCCTCCCCTATGAATTAGACTTTGTTATCTCTGCAACCTTATCATCCAGGAATTCCTGCATGGTCTTTCCTCCTGTGCTTCCTGATATAGCTGCATTTCCTATGTCAGCACTAGGTGTCCAGTAGGCTCCTCCAACTCGCTGAAGGCTTGCAAACTCTGACTGCTCAAGCACTGCCTGAATTGCTACAGATGCCTTTACCTCACCAGAATCTGCTGCGTTCAGGTTTGATGGTCCCTGTCCTCGCATTTCAAATCTGAGTGTCTGGCACTCTTCATTTGTCATGTAATCAGCAAAAAGATTTGCCCAGTATTCATTTGCAGAATAGTGGTTTACGCCCACCAGCTTGTAGCCTGCATATGATGCCATCTGCACCTGCTGGTCTGCCACTGTATATGTAGGAAGCTTTATGGCTCCAAGGTTGTCTCCCCAGTACTCTGCAAGGGCTGTAGCGTTCCATGTACCACTGACTCCTGCGATTACGCTGCCATCTGCTGCTCCTGCAAGAAACTCATCATCTCCGCCATTCATAAAGCCCGGATTAGCAGCTATGTTCATCATAGCCTGGAGGACATCAACGCCCTTTATGGCATTTTCCTCTGAGTTCCAGTCACAGTAGTTTGATATGCCATCATCATTTAGTCCAAGACTAAGCCCTGTATTTCCAAAGAAAGAATACAGATACCAGCCTGATGTCAAATCCATTGTGACCTTCTTGCCGTTTGCTGCTGTAACTGACATAATCTGGTCTAAGCTTGTCAAATCCTCAGCTGTAAAATATTCCTTATTATAATATAGGAAATATCCATTATCTGCTGTAAGTGGGTATGCGTACAGGGAATCATTTATTGTTGCTGCCTCCACTGAGCCCTCCACGTTTCTTGAGCGTACATCATCTGCGTTTTCAACCGGTGCCAGAACACCTGATGCTACAAGGGCTGCCAACTGGTCATCTGCAAATGTAAATACATCTGGTGCCTCATCTATATTTCCAAGAATAACATCCTTGCTGTCTGCCTCTGAATTGGCAATGAGGGTAATATCAAAGCCTGCCTCTGAACCGTACTGCTGCTTAAATCCAGCTATAATCTGGTTCATAAGCTCAGTATCCTCCTCTGCCGCACTGACAGTGAGTGTCACTGTTCCTCCGTTCACTACCTGTTTTATACCATTTGTCTCTGTACTCACCTCAGTCCCATCGTTAGCTGCTGCACCACATCCAGTTGCAAATAAAGCAGCCGCTGTCATAAGGCATAAGGCTTTTGGGGCTTTCTTTCCCATGTTTTATCTCCTTCCTGTGTTTTGCTCTCCTATAATCTGTCATAGACAGTATACAGATATATTTCGGCTAAAATTTACGAAACTTTACTATATTAAGTATATCGTCCCTTTTTGTAAATTTGAATAGCCTTTTCAATCTTTTTCCGCATAAAAAAATCCTGATATTGGATAATTTTCAACATCAGGATTTTTATTTTCGTTTCCTATTTTCTATGCTTTGGCTTTTTTCTTAGGCTTCTTAATGCCCATAATATTGTACTTTGCTTCGTAAGTATCAAAAAGCTCTCTATAATAGGAATTATTATCGTTTCTCAATTCTTTCAGATATTCGTGGGTATCAAACTCCGACTCCTCAAGCTCTACCATGGCAACTGCTATGTTAGAACAGTGAGCTGCAATTCTCTCCATATTTGTGAGCATATCGTTAAATGCAAAGCTTCTGTCAATCTCACACCTGCCCTTGCTGAGTCGTGATACATGGCGCATCTTGATGTCGTTGCACATCATGCTAATCCACTCTCTGAGCGGCTCTACAGTCTCAGCCTTCTTCAAATCATTATCGATAAAGGCATCTACTGTATTATTTACAAGCTCAACGATTGCAGCCTCAAGTGTCTCCTTTTCCTGCAGGGCTTCTGGAGAAAACTCTAATTTTTTCTCATATATCTCAAGTGAAACCTTGGAAAGGTTAACCGCATGGTCTCCCAAACGCTCAAAATCGCTTATTGTGTGGAGGAACTTGGATACCTCTCGGGTCTGATCCTCTGACAGCTCCCGTCCTGTGAGCTGCATAAGGAAGGTGCCCAGCTTATCCTCGTACTTGTCGATAAGAACCTCTTTTTCCTGAACCTTATTATATTTATCCTGTGAGAATGACTCCAAAAGGCTTAGAGAGCGGAATATGTTTTTTCTCGCTTTCTTTGCCATGCCATTCATAGCCAGCTGGCTCTGCTCAATAGCAAGTGGTGGATACTGTAAAAATCTCTCCTCAAGCAAATCAAAATCTGCCTGCTCCTCGATATCCTCCTCTGTATCTTTTACAAGCCTGAATACCAGCTTCTCTATCCATTTGATAAATGGAGCCAGCACCAGCACTGTGAGCATACGGTAAACAGTGTTAAGTATAGCGATTTTAATAGGACTCATTGTCATGCTCATAAACGGAAAATGCACAAAGGCATTGACCAGATAAAACAGTGTGCCCCAGATAATCATACCAAGTAAATCATTTATAAGATAAACAAG
>CAVFAM010000385.1:0-6140 GCA_963620375.1 Bacteroidaceae bacterium | reverse complement strand
AGTGATTACCGCTTCATCTGTCGCCACATAACCATTTGAGTTACTTACAAGGCATATGTATTTAAAATTGTTACAATCCTCTTTTACTACTCCTGTAGTGTAGCTTGCACTGTTGGCACCCTTAATATCTACAAATCCATTACTATCATTTCTGTTAACCTGCCATTGGTATTTTACCCCCATGCCTGCTGCACTTACTGTAAATGTAGTATGTTCTCCTGCCCTTACTGTCACATCCTGTGGCTGGGAAGTAATAGATGGTATTACTGGCTCATAATCGCTCTCTGTAAGGGTAAGCCTGCTCTGTGAATATGCATTAGCAGTTGTGTCATCATATGTATACAATAAAGTATATGTATCACTGCCATCTGCAATCTCAACAGAATATCCTTTACCTGCGTTTCCTGTTCCACCAACCATAAACAGCTTATCTGGTGCGCCTATACGATTCTCATCACAGTTTGTCACATCCACTATATAACTGCCATCGTCCAGTGTGACCACATTCCATGTATGTGTACCATTACCCGTCTTATCTCCTGATATATTCTGCCATTTAAGATTTCCTGTTGCTGTATAGCATGTAATCTCTATATCCATGTCACAGAGATACTGAAACGCTCTGGCATAACCCTTGCTATCCACATTTGTGCCTGAATCTCCATCAAAGACATTTAATATCTGTGCCATATCGCCATATGTGTTTCCTGCATTTTCATCATAGGATACCAGCTTGCAAATCTCATCTATATAGCCCTTCATCCTATTATAAGGAGTCTCATCCTCATATTTATCTACAATTTCCTGTGCCTTTATCACCGCCTTTGATGCTCCAGCTGCCTTGCCTGAATCTACAGTCCACCGGCTGCCTGTAGCTGAACGATAGGCAGCTGCAACAGGAAATCCTATTTCAAGTAGAGAATATGCATAATTATATTTATAATACTCTCTGATTTCATAGCCTGCATTTTTATCATACCAGTACATCTGATAAGGGCAGTCCAACAGCAGAGCATTTACAACATTCTCCACACCCTTACGCATATTTTCATATGCGTCTTCCTCTGAATCGCCTGGCCAGCTATAATATCCTGCAAACTCATCAAGTCGAAAATAAGTTGTTCCACCCTCATTGACAGCTATATAATAAATATACTGTCTCAGACGATAATACAGCTGCTGCTCTATAAACGACAGATGATTCCCCGCAACCATACCATATGTATCTATTCCATTCCCATATAACTGACTCTGCACATATGCCTCATACAGGCTGTCATTGTCAGGCAGTCCTGCCAGGATTTCAGGGGAAAGAGTCATTGTCTCAGTTTTTGTAACCGCTTCTGCGGCTGTGGCTGACTCAGTATCTGCAACCAATCCTGTCTCTGTGGCAGTTTCAATGTCCGATGTCACTTCCGTCTCTGCAACTGCTTCTATGGCTGGAATCGACTCGTTTTCTGTATCTACAACATTTCCAGCTTCTGATACCGATTCGCTGTCCTGAACCGCTTCTCCCTCTGTGGCTGTTGCATCTGTCCCGGTCTCTTCAACCGCTTCTGTAGTCACAGCAGTCTCAAGCCCCGCATCATTTTCTTCTGCATTAACTACCATCAATCCACTATAGTCAATGGTAGAGCTTACCATCATAGCAGCCAGCATAACCGCCAATAGCTTCTTCGCTCTCTTCATGCCTTATCCCCCTTGTCCCTTTATTTTCCGACACAGCAATTTGTTAAAAAAGCCAGAGCCCGTGGGTATCTCACTCCCAGGCTCTGGCTCTTAAGGTTTTACTGGATATATGTAGCAGCAGCTCCCATATAAGCTATAGCCTCATCCTCTGTCAGGTACTGTCCTTCCATAACAACTGAGAAGTCTGCATTTGCAACAGCCACAGAGCCGTCATCAGCCTCTACGAAAATAGCTGTGAAATCGTCCCCTGTGTATACATCTGTTGTGGTAATCTCTGTCCAGTCAACATTGTCCTCATCTGTAACATTTGTCACATTAGAATCATCAAATGGTCCGCAGAGCACATCACCTGTTCCATCCTCCTGCACACTCATAAGTGATACATAGCTGTATCCGTCAGGGTCTCTGAAAAGTGTGATTACATACTCTGTATTGCTGTCATCTACTGCATAGATTGCTGCATCTACAAGGTCTGCTGTGACATCAAGCAATGTGAAGTCTCCGCTTTCCTCTGTGTCATTCTCGATAGCATCCTTGGCATCTGCCACACTGACATTATCAGAAGTATCATCTGTCTCTGCATCTGTATTGTCGTCAGCCCCTACTGTGTCTGCTGTATTGCCAGTATCAGTTGAGTCTCCACATGCTGTCATGCTAAATACCATTGTTCCTGCGATTAAAGCTGCTAATAATTTCTTTTTCATAAGTTTTCTCCCTTCTTTAAGCTGTCAACTATATGTTGTTTAATATGGTACTTATTATACAGTATTTAGTTTCACAAATTAGTACTTTGGTGCGAATTGTAGTTTTGGAGGTGTGAATTGCTGTACAAGTTACTTTTCCATATTTTAGATATGAGATATACTATATACAGACACAAAGCATACCTATGAGGAGAAAAATATGTTTGAAATAATAATCTGCGACGACGACGACACATGTCTTAAGCAGACCCATCAATTAGTAAATGACTGGGCAGCCGGTATATCTGCCCCGGTTTCAATAAAATCAATGACCAATGCTGACAGGCTGATTGAATACTGTGGCAGGAACATGCCGGATGTAATCCTTCTCGACATTATGATGCCCCTTATAAACGGCATGGATGCGGCAAAGGAGATACGAAGCAGAAACACTACATCCAAAATTATATTCCTGACATCTTCGCCTGAATTTGCAATAGAGTCATATGATGTGGAGGCTGCCGGCTACCTGCTTAAGCCTGTGAAGGAGGCAAAGCTTTTTGCCCTCCTGGACAAATGTCTTAATGAGGTAAATAAGCCCATGGATTCTATCACCCTGCACACTGTGTCAGGCTACCAGAACGTATATCTGCACAACATAGAATATCTGGAGGCGCAAAATAAAAGGGTAATGGTCGTCCTCTCCGACGGAAGTAAAATCGAGACTGTCAGCACCCTGTCCTTTTACGAAAACCAGCTGACTATCGACAAGGGCTTTTTCAAATGCCACCGCAGCTATATAGTCTACATGCCAGCCATTGACCATTTTAACAACAATGAGATTATCACCAAAACAGGCATGAAGCTGGTCTGTGGCAAGAGGACTGGGAAAGATGCTTCAGGACACCTACTTTTCGTATATGTTCAGTGAATAGACCTACAGGAGATATGATAATGCTTGATTTCATTACAGAGATAATAAGATATGTCATGACACTCTATTTTGGAGTATTCGTGACCACTGCCATTATTGGAATAAAAAACAGCAGAAAAAACCTGCTTATAATAAACTCATTCTGCATACTGGATTTGCTGCTACATCTTGTGCTTATGAGCCTTACAGACACAGGCCATGTGAGCAATGCCTATCCCCTGCTCACACATCTGCCCCTGCTTCTCATGCTTATTTTCGTATTCAAAAGAAGCTTCATGAAGTCGTTCTTAGGTGTCACCACAGCCTATCTCTGCTGTCAGATATGCAACTGGCTCTCCATCATTCCGGAGATGTATGCCTGCCCGGACTGGGTCATCAATGTTACCTACATTCTGGCTATAGTGGCTGCATCCCTGCTTGTCCACTACCTTGCAGCCCCTGCCCTGTCTGAGGTATTTAACAAGCCGGACGCAGAGCTCATCCCCTTTTGCATCATGCCCTTTTTCTACTATATATTTGATTATGCTACGACGGTATACACCAAGCTCCTCTACGCAGGAAACCATCTGGTTGTGGAGTTTGTACCTTTTCTCATGTGTATCTGCTATCTGATTTTCTGCCTTATCTACTGCCGCCAGTACGAGAAGCAGCAGCAAATCACCACCCAGAACTACTTTATGCAGCTCAAGCAGGCACAGTATGCAAGGGAAATGGAGAGCATGAAGCGTAACGAGAAAAACGTCTCCATCCTCCGCCACGACATGAGGCATTTCCTCAACAATATCGCTGCCTTTATCGAAAATGATGAGTCTGACAAGGCTCTGGAATATATACACGGGCTTGTGAAAACCACAGAGAAAACTGTCACAGACAGGTATTGTGCCAACGAGATAATAAATATTATCCTTATGTCAAACTCTGATACCTTTAAGACAGAAGGTATAGCCTTAAACTATACAATCACAGTGCCATCAAAGCTTGATATATCAGATATAGACATGACCGCCATCCTGCAGAATGCTCTGGAGAATGCAATCCATGCAGTGTGTATGCTTGACAGGGACAAGCGTTTTATCAATCTCTCCATCAGCTTAAAAAATGGCAAGCTCCTCATATCAGTCGAAAATCCATATGGCAGGGCTCCAAGGCTGGAAAACGGCATGCCTCTTGCCACAGAAAAAGGCCATGGGCTTGGTACACGAAGTATCAAGCTCACAGCCAATCGTCTCGGCGGCAACTGCCAGTTTTTAGTTACAGACAAGCTCTTTATTGTGAGAGTCATCATATAAATGGATTGTAAAATCTGCTGCCATCTGCAAAGGTAATCATAAGACTGACTACTGCAAATATGAGCACTACTGCAATCACTGCTATATCCTTAGAGGACAGCTTCTTACCAGAATACCATGTCCTCTTTTTATTTTTGCCAAAGCCACGCAGCTCCATGGCATTGCTCACCACATCGATTCTGTCCATGCTGGTGAAGATAAGCGGAAAGAGGATTGATGATACATTTTTGATACGGTCTATAAGTCCCGCCTTGGAACTCATCTCTATTCCTCTCGCCTCCTGGGCATGCTTAATCTTGGTGAAGTCAGCCTGTACATCTGGAATGTATCTTAAGGCAATCGCTATTGAATAGCTGATTTTGTAGCTTACCCCGATTTTATTCATGGATGCCGCAAACTCACTCGGATTTGTGGTCAGAATAAACATAAGCACCGCCGGAATAACTGTAAAGTACTTAATCATGATGTTAAGCTCATAAAAAAGCTGCTCTGTAGTAATTGTGTAATTTCCTGCAATATGCCATAAATCATGCTGTGTACTGTATATTTTAACCCCCTCATAAGGTGAGAAAATAAATACCGCAATCAGGTTCAGACAGAGGAAAAACAGGATAAACTTAAAGACTGTAGATATCTGCTTCCACTCAATCTTTGATACACGGAAGATTATCAGACTGCTTATGAGCATAAAAAGCAGAACTCTTGTGTCATAAGTAATCATGCTGACAATCGACCATACCAGGAAAAATACCAGCTTGGTCAGTCCGCTCAAGCGGTGAATCCAGGTGTCCTTTGGATCATAAGTCAATAACCTAGACATCTCTTCCCACCTCTCTTTCGTACTGGATAAAGCACTCTACAAAGGCAGATGGCTCATCAATGCCACACCTTAATGCCAGGTCATAGAGTGATGTCTTTTTGAGATACGCCCTGTCTGAAATCTCCTCATTGGTCAGGATATGGGCTGGTGTATCGTCCGCAAGCATTTTTCCATCAGCAATAACGATTGCCCTGTCTGTGTACTCAAGCATAAGGTGCATGTCATGGGTAATCATCATAATGGTAATTCCAAGCTCCTCATGGATTTTGCGCAGAAATTCCATAATCTCTGTATAATGCCTGAAATCCTGTCCTGCTGTAGGCTCATCCAATATCAGGACCTCAGGGTTCATCACCAGGATGGAAGCTATGGTGACACGCTTCTTCTGTCCGAAGCTTAATGCTGACACAGGCCAGTTTCTAAAAGGATAGAGACCACAGATTTTAAGAGTCTCAAATACCCTTTCCTTTACCTCATCCTCTGACACCCCTCTCACCCTGAGTCCCAGGGCTACCTCGTCAAAAATCATAGGCTTTGAAATCATCTGATTAGGGCTCTGCATCACAAGTCCGATTTTTTCTCCACGCTCCTTGATAGAATATCCGCTTAAATCCTCACCATTTAGGTATATACTGCCCTCATTTGGCTCCATAAAACCACAGATTAAGCTGGCAAGTGTGGATTTTCCTGCACCGTTTTTACCAACAAGTGCTACCATCTCCCCC
>CAVFAM010000384.1:2064-6226 GCA_963620375.1 Bacteroidaceae bacterium | reverse complement strand
TTACATTTGCTTACCAGATTTTTACATCAAGTCACTTTATTATATATTGTTTCACTCTCACATTACAAGATATTTTTGCACTTATATTCTGCTTTTATGTTCTACTGGCAGGTGCGCCCTGCTGCATTTTCATCATCCTTCAGCATGGTTTTACTGATTCCGAGTATGCTCTCTGCCTTCTTTACTTCCTCATCTGTAGGCACTCTGACACCCTCAAGTGGGTAGTTTATGCCGAGCTTTTCCCATTTGAATACTCCCAGAGTGTGGTATGGTAAAATCTCCACCCGGCTCACGGTTTTAAGGGTTTTAATAAAGTCAGCAAGCGCCTTAAGCCCCTCCTCATCATCTGTCAGGTCTGGTACTAAGACGTGTCTTATCCACATATCCTTGCCGTGGTCTGACAGATAGGTGGCGAGATCCAGGATATTTTTATTGGTGCAGCCTGTAAGCTCCCTGTGCTTTGCATCATCCATCTCTTTTATATCGAGGATAAAGAGGTCTGTAACCTCCATCAGCTTATCAAATTTTTCCAGATATTCCGGCTCAAGCTTAAAGGGATTGCCGCTTGTGTCAAGGGCTGTGTGGACCCCCTTTGCCTTGGCAAGCTTAAAAAATTCTGTGACAAATTCCATCTGAAGCAGGGATTCGCCGCCACTTACTGTGATGCCGCCGTCCTTGCCCCAGTAGTTTTTGTATCTATACACTTTTTTGAATAAGTCCTCCGGGGTCCATTCTTCGCCGGCTGCGTGGGTCCAGGTCTCTGGGTTGTGGCAGTATTTGCAGCGCATGTTGCAGCCCTGCAGGAATATGCAGTAGCGGACGCCTGGGCCGTCTACCAGGGCGAAAGACTCGAAGGAGTGGATTTTGCCTTTTATATTTGCCATAGTTTCTCTCTCCTATTATTTAGGTATGACCGGGATATCGGGTGAGGATAGGCAGGAATTTGTGTCGGGTTTCGGATGTAAGATTTTCTAAATGTTCTGGTTTCGGTGTTGGCGATTTGACGCAACCGCTCGACATTCGCCATCCATGGCTCAAGTCTCACTCTCGGCAACGTCCTGTTGTCGAGCTGCTGGATAGCGTACAGAACATTAAGAAAATCTAGCATCCTGCACAAGACACAAATTCCTGCCTATCCTCACCCGATATCCCCATCTACGTTTGCGCAAATATCCTTGCGGATTGTTTGCGCTACTTATATCAATATGATTTACTACATTATAATAAGCAATTAATGCTTAATTATGCAAGTAATAAAGGGCATATATTTTCCGGAGAAACTATACACCCTCTACTATATTATATGAACAAAGCTATATTTTTAGTATGATATTACATTCTTGCGTGGCAGGTTCTTGAGATTACGTCTAACTGCTGCTCTCTTGTTAAGTCGATGAACTTAACTGCATATCCTGATACACGGATTGTAAAGTTTGCGTACTCTTCTTTCTCTGGATGCTCCATTGCGTCCTTGAGCTTCTCTATTCCGAATACGTTTACATTGAGGTGATGTGCTCCCTGGTCAAAGTATCCGTCCATTGCCTGTACGAGGTTCTTGACCTGCTCTTCCTCTGAATGTCCAAGTGCATCCGGGTTGATTGTCTGTGTATTTGAGATTCCGTCGAGTGCCCATTCATATGGTATCTTGGCTACTGAGTTAAGTGATGCAAGGAGTCCGTTCTGCTCTGCGCCGTAGGCTGGGTTTGCTCCTGGTGAAAGTGGCTCGCCTGCCTTTCGTCCGTCTGGCATTGCTCCTGTTGCCTTACCATATACTACGTTTGATGTAATTGTAAGGATTGATGTTGTAGGCTCTGAACGACGGTATGTGTGATGCTTCTTGAGCTTCTCCAGGAAGGTTCTTAAAAGCCATACGCCGATTTCGTCTGCTCTGTCATCATCATTTCCGTAGCGTGGGAAGTCTCCCTCTACCTCGTAGTCTACTACTAAGCCGTTCTCGTCACGGACTGTCTTCACCTTGGCATACTTGATAGCTGAAATTGAATCGATAACATGTGAAAATCCTGCGATTCCTGTTGCAAATGTTCTGCGGACATCTGTATCGATAAGTGCCATCTGGGCTGCCTCATAGTAGTACTTGTCATGCATGTACTGGATTGCATTTAATGTATTTACATATACGTCTGCAAGCCAGTCCATCATTGCATCATATTTGTCCATTACCTCATCATAGTCGAGGTACTCAGATGTAATTGGCTGATATTTTGGTCCTACCTGTACCTTGTTTTTCTCATCAACTCCACCGTTGATTGCGTAAAGGAGACACTTTGCAAGGTTTGCTCTTGCTCCGAAGAACTGCATCTCTTTACCTGTCTGTGTTGCAGATACACAACAGCAGATTGCGTAATCATCACCCCATACTGGCTTCATTACATCATCATTCTCGTACTGGATAGAAGATGTTGTGATTGAAATATAAGCTGCATATCTCTTGAAGTTTTCTGGAAGCTTTGATGAATACAATACTGTGATGTTTGGCTCTGGTGAAGGTCCCATGTTCTCAAGTGTATGAAGCACACGGTAGTCTGTCTTTGTAACCATTGAGCGTCCATCTACGCCGATTCCCGCAAGGTCGATTGTTGCCCATACAGGGTCTCCTGAGAATAACTGGTTGTAAGACTCACAACGTGCGAACTTAACCATTCTGAACTTAAGAACCATATGGTCGATAAGCTCCTGTGCCTCTGTCTCAGTAAGTATTCCTTTTTCAAGGTCTCTCTCAATATAAATATCAAGGAATGTACACACACGTCCGATTGACATTGCTGCACCATTCTGTGTCTTGATTGCTGCAAGATATCCGAAGTATGTCCACTGAACAGCTTCTTTTGCATTCTTTGCTGGCTCTGAAATATCGAAGCCGTATAATGCAGCCATCTCCTTCATTCCCTTAAGTGCCTTAATCTGCTCTGCAAGCTCCTCTCTCTGGCGGATAACCTCACCCTTCATTGAGCCTGAACCACAGACTGACTTGTCTTCCTCTTTCCATGCGATAAGCTGGTCGATTCCGTAAAGGGCCACTCTACGATAGTCGCCTACGATACGTCCACGTCCGTATGTGTCTGGAAGTCCTGTGATAATTTTATTTTTACGAACAGCTCTCATCTCAGGTGTGTATACATCAAATACTGCCTGGTTGTGAGTCTTGTGGTACTCTGTAAAGATTCTGTGAAGCTCTGGGTTTGGTGTATAACCATACTCTGTAAGTGCCTTCTCAGCCATCTGGATTCCACCGTAAGGCATGAATGCTCTCTTTAACGGCTTGTCAGTCTGAATACCTACTACCTGCTCAAGGTCTTTTAATGACTCATCAATATATCCTGGTCCGTGTGATGTAAGTGATGATACGATGTCTGTGTCCATATCTAACACTCCACCCTTGGCACGCTCTTCCTTCTGGAGCTTCTGTAAAGCATCCCAGAGCTTATCTGTTGCCTCTGTTGGTCCTGCTAAGAACTTCTCATCTCCCTCGTATGGCTTGTAGTTGTTCTGGATGAAATCACGAACATTGAGTTCCTCTTTCCAGAGTCTTCCTTCAAAGCCTTCCCACTGTGTCTTTTCTAACATTATGATGTCCTCCTAAAAATACTCAGTTAGAACTGATTTATATAAGTTGAATTGTTACCATAAATCATATCTGACTAATTCTGCAAAATTTGTCGCTAATTAGTCTCATATAACTGTAGTTAGTATATACTGACCGTTATTTTTTTGTCAATATCTTTTAATGTACCTTTTAAAATACAAAACTTTATACTTACTACTTAATTTACAATCTAACAGAAGCTATATGCCAAAGCTACTGTAAATTGCTGGGAATACAGAGCCCATGATAACTGGCGGCTTTTGCATATTTTGGTAAAAAAAGAGCCTACTATCTGGGTAATTGCCCAGACGGTCGGCTCTCTTTTGTTATATTTCATGTGGTTATCCACTTATCCGTCAGTTATATAACACGTACATAGTAAATGACTTTTGATAATTGTGCAATAGGCTTCTGGTACTATTTTAATGAATATCTATATAGCCCTCACTGGAACCCAAACGCAGACTGTACTTTCCGTTCTCAGAACGCAGTATCGTGTAACCTGGATGCTCGCTGTTTACATTCTCAACTGCCTGATTTATAAAATCGTCCACTTCA
>CAVFAM010000384.1:0-2054 GCA_963620375.1 Bacteroidaceae bacterium | reverse complement strand
AATCATCCATGCTGCTTATTATGTATCGCAGTTCATTTTCAAATCCTGCATCCTCGTAATATAGCTGAATATCTACATCCTCTAAACCACCGTTTTTGTCAAAATAATAGGTGATTTCTGAATGCTTTGTGCCATGAGATTTGGAAAATCTGTAGACCTTGGAGTTAACCTTGTCTACAGAATAATTGTATCCGCTTAACTCTCTTTCAATAATGTCCCTTGTATCCGCTATGTTTGATAGATTTTGCCTGTTTTGACTGCTGCCATAGCCCAAATCAGCGCAGGCTATCATTAATCCAATCACAAATACAATAAGACTTCTAATTACTATCCTCAGAATAAAAGAACGAGGCGCACTATCTGAGTTGCACAAGCCAGCATATATTTTAGGAATAACCAGTTTCCCATTCTCGCAATTATACACCAATGTATATCTGGTCTCTTTTACAAAAACCGGATTTGTATACACCTTCTTTTTATAGATATCCGTATCAAAGCATTGGGAAACAAATGCCGGATTCATATTATATTCTATCAGCTGCAAAATGTTTCCCAGATTTTTTCCTGCCTGTGCTGTCATTACCCTGCCAGAATTCCCTGCGTTTTTTAGCATATAAGCCGTCACTGCCGCATCATTTATCAGGCTGGCTGCGCTTGGTGGAATCTTGTTTTGAATTCTGCCCTTTACAATGCGATTATTCTCAAAGCTGTAGGAAGTCATAAGCTCCGTGAGAAACATTACTAACTGGTATGCAAGTGCCACAAAAATAAACACGCAGGCCAGAATAGGGACTGCCATATGGTCAGTTACAGGTGAGCTTACCAGGCCTAAAAAGCTGCTCATAAATGGATGGAAAGCAGCAAAGACACCGATTCCAACTGTAAAAAGCGATATGAGCGATACAAACCACCATATGTGGCGGTTAAATGCCCTTGTCCGCTTTTCTGTCTCAAATGATGGACAATAAACTGTATTCATTCTGCTTCTCCTTCATTTTATTTTCCAGAAATTGTAACCTTATCCACCTTGGCATATGGTATCACGCCTGTTCCATCCATGACAGTTTCCTTTGACAAATCCACAATATTTAGCAGCATGTCACTTAAATTAAAGCTTACCATAGTCTCCGATACAGCATTTACAATTTTGCCATTTTCCACATAAAAGCTGTTTTTGACAGCTCCTGAAATCTCACCATTAGCAGAAGGGAAGCCGCATGAGACAACGCCAATTATAAGCCCTCTGTCTATGCCTGCAATCATCTCCTCCAGAGGTATCTCTCCTCCCTCGATTACAATATTCATGCTTGAATTTTTGGCTCTTTCGACACCGCATTTGTTTGACACATAGAGGCTTGCCATGTAGCTTTTCAGTACACCATCCTCTATGATATTGTAGTCCTCAGCCCTGAATCCATCCTCTGTAATGACATCTGCCTGAACCAGTCTCTCATCCCATGGCTTTAGTCCAATCGTCAGCTTGTCAGAGGCTACCTTTTCCCCGATTTTGCCAAGCCACTTAGACTCTCCGCTTAAGATTACATTATCTCCTGCAAAGGAACCAAAGCTATAGATTAGCATCTGCTCCAGGGCTGTAGGTGTAAAAATAACGGTTCCTTCCCATTTTCCTTCTACCACACATGGTGATATGGATGCCTCTGCCTCCTCCAGATTTCTGCGGATATTCCCCTGCTCCATAAATGGAGTATCCAAATCATCTATCATGACGCCCGTTCCGAAAATACCAGAAGATTTCTCGCCATCATTTCCTGCGTATTCCAGCATAATCAGATAACAGCCTGCTGTCACCTCATCCTCGCTTCCGTTAGTGTTGCGGTAAATATAATGCTTTCTCTCATACTTGAAAATCATCTGCATAAGCAGGATACGGGGATAATTCTTTGCAATATCATCAGACAGTTCCCTTGCCCTAAGCATCAGCTTGTCAATATCCGGTTCCTGCACGCCCTGATGAAACTGAGCCGCCTCCATGCCAGGCGCAATGTCGTAATGCTCGTCCTCCACTCCTGAATCTGCTGCTGCAAGTGCATCAT
>CAVFAM010000383.1:2515-4422 GCA_963620375.1 Bacteroidaceae bacterium | reverse complement strand
TCATGTCCAGCTTGTCAAGGAAAGGCTTGTAGTGCCTGACTATCTCCTTGGAAGCCGCATACAATGGGAAGCATAGTTGATTTTCTAACTTTAGCTTATCGTATTTATCACTCATATATATTTACTTACCTTATAGAAATTATGTTAAACTAGCTTCCCACTCCAAAACCTTGGATAATCGGATAGTATACAGTTGTTTTGCAGAACAAAATATGAACTGCTGCTGGGTTCCATTTACATAAGCAACGGCACCCACTTATCAAATTTAGGCACCCTATCTGCGATTCATTCCAGCAGTTAACTTCATATTTTTTCGGCAAAATACACTGTATACTAGGAGATTAACACCGCCTCCAGGTGGGAAGCGTATCCAAATAGGTTATTACAAATGTTTTTTAATGAAATCCACAACCCCATCCTTAGGCTGGAATCCAATCTGCATATCAACCTTCTCACCCTTCTTCAATACCAGAAGTGCAGGAATGCTCACGATTCTGTACTGCTGCGCAATATCCATGTTCTGGTCTACATCTATATTATAGAAGGAAACCGAATCAGCTAATTCCTCTGATACCTCCTCCATGACTGGTGCGAGCATCTTGCATGGTCCACACCACTCTGCTGAAAAATCAATAACTGCAATATCATCATTTTTAACCTGTTCAAACTCTTCCTGAGAAATCTTCTTTACCATATTACTTATCTCCTTTACTTTTATATTATCTTATCTGTTTGCCTTGTCAGATAGATAGCTTACAGCAGACAGTGCCGCCACATTGCCCTCTCCTGCCGCCTTGATATATTGATATGGTGCTCCTGTTATGTCACCACAGGCGAACAGGCCAGCAATATTTGTCCTCTGTGCCCTGTCAACCTCCACTTGATTGTTCTCAAGCTTAAGTCCAGGAACTAACTGGGATGGCGCAACGCTTTCCCTGAGGATAAAAATGCCATCTGCTTCTATCCTGCCACTATCAGTTTCGAGAATATATCCCTGCTCACATTTTTCTATGCCTGTCGGCTTAATGTCCTGCAAAAGCTCTATCCTCTCATCAAGCTTATTTTCTCCCTTATACATGGAAATGTAAATAACTTTTTCTACAATTTCTGCCAGATAATTGGCTTCCTTCTCATCTTCTGGGGAATACCCAACTACTACAACAGTCTTGCCCCTGTAGAGCATGCCGTCACAGGTTGCGCAGTAGCTTACGCCACGTCCCAGATTTTCCAGTTCTCCCGGCAGTGGTTTTACAGCCGACAGGCCACAGGCAAGGATTACGGTCTCTGCTTCATACATGCCGCCATGTCCCTGAATGGCAAAATAATCACCCATTGCATAGATGGTATTTACCTTGTCCTCTGTTATTTCTATATCCATCTGGTCGAGGTGCTTCTTGAAAGTGCTCTGCAAATCCTCTCCTGATATTTCAGGCAAACCCAGATAGTTTTTAATAGTATGCGCTTTTTCAACCTTATTACTTAGGTTTTTGCTGCCAAGCAAAAGTATGCTCTTGTTTCTGATTTTTGCTGTGATTGCAGCTTCAAGTCCTGCCGGACCTGTACCCACAATCGCTATGTTGTACCTCTCCATGGGTTCACCACCTCCTATGTATAACTTTTATCACATATTCTTCTTTATGTCATCAACAGAGTCATCCATCAACAAATTCTCTGAATGCTTTGTAGCTTACTATAACAGAGCCTCCACCCTGCTTTTTATATCGTCAAAATCAGCAGTTGGCTCAAATCGGTCAACAACCTTGCCAGAACGGTCTACTAAGAATTTTGTAAAATTCCATTTAATATCCGGCTCATTCTTGTAGTTTGGATTTTCTCTCTCAAACTTGCTCTCAAGCATAGGAGTCAATGGGTGCTCCTCGTCAAAGCCCTTGAAGCCCTGCTCATTC
>CAVFAM010000383.1:1947-2505 GCA_963620375.1 Bacteroidaceae bacterium | reverse complement strand
TCATTCTGTAAATATTTGAAAAGCGGATTTGCGTATTCTCCATTGACCAGAACCTTTGCAAAATGAGGGAAACGGATACCGAATTTTGCATCACAGAAGGCTGCTATCTCCTGATTGCTCTCCGGTGCCTGATTGCCAAACTCGTTTGATGGAAATTCAAGTATTACAAAACCGTCATCCACATAGGTCTCGTATAAGTCCTCCAGCTCGTCATACTGTGGTGTAAAACCGCATCTTGTGGCACTGTTTACGATTAATACCACCTTGCCCTCGTATTCCTTTAATGAAACAAAATCTCCATTGATATTTTCAACGCTAAAATCATAAATATTCATATTGTATGTCTCCTTTTCTTAATTTTAAATTAGTTAGATGAGTGATTCAACACATTTTTCAAGCTCTGCCATGTCAGTTGTCGGCTCAAATCTTGCCACGACATTTCCAGACCGGTCTACAACAAACTTTGTGAAATTCCATTTGATGTCAGGATTATTTTTGTAATCCTTATCGATTTTCTTAAGCATAAGGCTCATAGCCGTAGCCTTGACACCCTTTCCA
>CAVFAM010000383.1:0-1892 GCA_963620375.1 Bacteroidaceae bacterium | reverse complement strand
TAAGTGTACAAAACTCATGAATTTCCTCGTCAGTACCTGGTGTCTGTCCTGCAAACTGATTGCATGGCACATCTATTATCTCTAATCCTCTGTCATGATATTTCTCATACATCTCCTCAAGTGGCTTGTAATGGGGAGTGAAGCCACAGCCTGTAGCTGTATTTACAATAATCATAACTTTTCCTCTGAAATCATTTAAGTCAAGCATCTGTCCATCTGGTTTTTCTACCTTGAAATCATAAATACTCATTGTTCTCTCCTTTTCTTAATTTTAAGTCTTAATTTAAGCTTAGTCTGATAAGTGGGTTGATTTAATATTGTTTGCAATTAGATTGTGTACAATCTTTAATGTATTTCGATTGTACACAATCTATTTTTATTTGTCAATAAGTATTTTTAAATTTATTTCTTGCTCTTCCCACGATTGCTTATTATCGATACAAATTCAGTAACATCATTCACCCTGATTATCCTTGGGTGTATAGTGCATGCTTGATACATTGTACACAGTGATAAAAGCCTTGGGGTCAGCCTCATTTATGAACTTCATGAGCTTCTGGTACTCGCTCTTATCCACAATAGTTATGATTTCGTTGTGCTTATCAAAATTGTAGGCACCAATCGCCTCATACATGGTAGCCCCGCTGTGCAAATCCTCCACTATAAATCTGCGGAGCTCCTCCTCCTTCTCTGTGATAATGCAGACACGTCTCTTTATATGGTTCTGGAAAATAAAATGGTCGAGAATGATTCCGTTAAAGTAAGTACCCAGCACACTTAAAACCACTGTCTTTTTGTCATAGACAAGGGCTGCCGAAAGCGCTACGCACATGCCAGACAGGGACATAGCCCGTCCCAACTCAATATGGAGATATTTGTTCATTATCTTGGCTACAATATCCAAGCCACCGGAGGATGCGTTGCGGTTAAAGAGTATGCTTAAGCCAAGACTCACCACCAGTATATAGCACAATACGTCCAGCTCCTGGGAACCTGTCATTGATTCATATTTTGGAAAAAGATTCTCAAACAGACCTATAAAGAGTGGAAGCATGATGCTTGTATATACTGTTTTTACCCCGAATTCTTTTCCACATGTGAGAAAACCGATTATAAGAAGTACAACATTTAAAATCATGGTGATTGCCGACAGGGGAAGTGGGATAAAGTTAGTCAGGACTATTCCCAGACCCGATATACTGCTTACTGACGCATGGCTTGGCACCAGAAAGAAAAATACTGCTGCCGCTATGATTGCAACTGTTGCTGTCAGGATTATGGTTTCTTTTATGATTTCTGTGTAATTGTATTTTTTGTACATAAAATAATATCTTCCTCTCTATTACTAAGACGTCCAATAAAATAGCACCCTTTGTATCTGGGTGCCTGTTTTGTATTACATTCCAAAGAAATTATACCATCTCTTCCAATCCAAAATTTTGTTGCATTTTCTACCTGTTTTCCCTTGCATACATGTACATGAATTGGTTCGTCATTTTCGTTTGACCAAAAATATATTTTATATCCCATAAAATCAAATATACTAGGCAATATTAGCACCTGCCTTTTCTCTTGCAATCTCCCAGATTAAAGCTGCGTTATTGCGTATATATTTTTCAATTTCCATAAGCTCTTCCTGAGAAAAACCATATGACTTATAAATCATATTATTTGGCAATTTGCCTTCTGCAAAATCGAATCCATCTTTATCATTTGGACGCTCAAAATATATTGAAATTTCTTCAAATCCATTTTTCTCTTCAATATTTGAAAATGTCGTTACTATATTATCTACTGTACTGTAGTAATTTTTCATTATTTTCACATCCTATCTCATTTATTTACCTTATTTTAGCATATAATTATTATACAAACAACATACCAAAAAAAAG
>CAVFAM010000382.1:1608-9338 GCA_963620375.1 Bacteroidaceae bacterium | reverse complement strand
CTGGTAAACATAATATGCACTTTGTTTAAACCTATGTTATTATATTTGAAAAACAAAGTATAACACAGGAGAAAACCAAATGCAGACCACAATCATCCGCCCATCAGTCAAAAAACGCATAATAGTAACAGCCTTACCCTTCCTAAGCTTTCTATGTATGTATGTCTTAGCGTCAATCAGCGCCTATCATCTGGACTATGGCTCCACTGCATACAATGTAGTTTTAAGCATAGGAGTGTCTTTTTTCATACCTATGTTCGTATCATTACCCTTTGTATTTAAAGTTAACAGACAGAAAATAAGCTTTGACGGTTATAGCCTCAGGGTGACTCCTGGCATAGGACGCACAAGGGAGATTAAGCTTACAGATGTAAAGGTCTGTAATATTGTAAAGGACAAAACGGTTGTCCTGTTGGATGAAAATTCAAACACCCTGTGCAGATATCCTATAAAATCAGACAAGTACAATATCGTTATAAATGCTCTTCAGAGGAATCCCAAATGTGTATTTTCAACCACAGATAAGCATGACATCCAGACCATTACAAGAAGTGCCGGAACAGAGAATTATCAGGAGAACCGCTATATGGAGGAACCTTACCGGGAGGATGAGCTTGACATAAATGTGGTGTCCGCCCTTGGTAAAATCAGAAGAAGAGTGATTGTTGAACTCATGCTCTGCTATATACTGGTTCCGACTCTGATTGTGCTAATAATATGTACGACAACGGTTGACTCAGCCAGACTTGGAGAGCTTGCAGTACTTATTCTGGCAGGAGTTGTCATATGGTTTATGATTATTGCAGCACGCAAAAAGGGCTTTAAAATCATAGAATCAAGCTACTATCAGGTCTCAGGGCTTGCGGTGGATGAGCGGGATAATCATGTAGTGTATGAGTTTAAGGATAAATATGGAGAGCTGCGCTACCGCCCATCCGACAGGCTTATATCATCTGACCTTGCAAGTGGTACGAGGGTTGGAGAGAAAAAAATCCTGTGGTACAGCCCATACTCAGCAGAGCTGATGGAAGGTGAGACCCTCAGGTTTAAGACCTTCAGGGAGCGTGAGCGGGCACCTTTTAAAATATGGTTAAAGAAGCATCCCTTCCAGATGGTTTTTTATATTGCAGTTGTGATTGCGATAGGCATTGTCACACAGAGGTTTGTGGCACGCAGAATGTTTATTTATAGCAGTGATGGCAGAAGCTTAAAGACAGCGTGGGTATCGCAGAGCAGGATTACGGACTCAGATGTGGATAATGCAATCGCTGAGACTGGTATGACCAGGGCAGAGTATGAGAAGTGGCTCAAGCAGTCCTACTATCCATATTTTTATGTAAATTATGTGGATGATGATGAGTTTGCACAGATTGATATTGAGGCTGCCAGGTATGAATGGGATGATGAAACAATCCAGAGCATAAAGGATAATCTTGATGAGTACTGGGGGATAACAGGCAGGGACAGCCTGATTACGACTACAGATTCCCTTCTGGAAAAGGGGGCAAAATACACATACTACCGCACTCTTAAGAAAATGGGTGACAAGGAAATGGCTATGCCTGAGGACACTATTTTATATACCTACAGGCTGTATAAGGAGGACGAATGGCTGCAATACATGGGTACCTACAAGGCATACAATGAGATTGGGGATGCTGGAATAGATGCCTGGGATTATTGCAGATGCACCAGACTCTTTGCCTTTGGCTACATATGTGGATATATCTCCTATGATGAGTACCTCATCCACTCGGCACCAGTTGTTGCCTATCTGCAGGATGAGTATGATTCATGGACAAATATGTATGAGAGTTATTACTACGGTGATTTGATATTTTTGGGCAGAAACAAGCACTCTGACAGTGGCTACATGTATGGAGGCTATGCTGATTACGAGTATATGGGAGAGGATGCCCGGAAGGCAGTGCCTAACTTTAAGTAGTTTTTCGACCAGATATATGTTAAAATTAATCATATTATAAATTTTTAAAAGGAGAAAATGTAATGGCAAAATACGATTATTTAGTGGTAGGCGCAGGACTTTATGGTGCAATCTTTGCACACGAGGCAAAGGCTCATGGCAAGTCAGTTCTCGTGATTGACAAGCGCCCAAATATCGCTGGAAATATCTATACAGAGGATGTTGAGGGAATTCACGTACATAAGTACGGCGCTCATATTTTCCACACAAATAATACAAAGGTCTGGAAATACATCACACAGTTTGCTGAGTTCAACCGTTTCACAAACTCACCTGTAGCAAATTATAAGGGAGAGCTTTATTCTCTTCCATTTAATATGTATACATTTAACAAAATGTGGGGAGTTGTGACACCAGAGGAGGCTGCTGCAAAGATTGAGGAGCAGAAGAAAGAGGCTGGAATTACAAATCCACAGAACCTTGAGGAGCAGGCTATTTCACTTGTTGGAAAAGATATTTTCGAGAAGCTTGTAAAGGGCTACACAGAGAAGCAGTGGGGACGTGACTGCAAGGATTTACCAGCCTTTATCATAAAGAGACTTCCTGTCCGTCTCACATTTGACAACAATTATTTCAACGCTCTCTATCAGGGAATCCCAATGGGCGGCTATACCAAAATGGTAGAGAATATCCTTGGTGATATAGAGGTTCGTACAGGTGTTGATTATCTGGAAAACAAGGCTGAGTTAGACGAGCTTGCAGACAAGGTTGTATACACTGGCGCAATTGATGCCTACTTTGGCTATAAGCTTGGCACACTTGAGTATCGTTCAGTCCGCTTTGAGACAGAGCTTCTTGATACACCAAACTTCCAGGGCAATGCTGCTGTCAACTACACAGACAGAGAGACTCCATGGACACGTATTATCGAGCACAAGTGGTTTGAGTTTGGCAAGGATGATGAGGGCAATGACCTGCCTAAGACTGTTATATCCCGTGAGTACAGCTCAGAGTGGAAGCCGGGGGATGAGCCTTATTATCCTGTAAACGATGAGAAAAATGGTGCTCTCTATGCTGAGTACAAGAAGCTTGCTGATGCTGAGGATAAGGTTATCTTCGGTGGAAGGCTTGGCGAGTACAAGTACTATGATATGGATGCTGTAATTGCCTCTGTGCTTGATAAGTGCGAGAGTGTATTTGGAGCATAAGAGGTCGGTTTATTTACGCTTATTTTGGGAGAATTTATGAAAAATAAAAGAGTGGTTTCTATAATACTGTCACTTGTGCTGACTATGTCTCTTGCAGGCACAGATATGGGTGATTCAAAGGTGTATGCAGATGATACTCAGATTTTTGGAACCGGTATGGTCATTGATGAGGATGAAATACCGGCAGAGGGACTTAGTGAGTCAGCAGGTGATGTGGAGCTGTATAAGGACCCTGTCATTCGGGCGGCTGCGTCGGAGGCAAAGTATGATCCGAGAGAGACAGCGCCAGACAGTCTTCCCGCTGTAAGAGATCAGGAGACATATGGTACATGCTGGGCGCAGTCTGCTCTTGCCTGCGTAGAGATTAATCTGATAAAAAATGGACAGGCGGATAATACCATAGATTTATCCGAGTTTCAGACCGCCTATTATACCAGATATACAAAGACCGATGAGGAATGGGCAGACCCGCTGGGCGGAATGCTTGGGGACGGATACTGGTATGACAATTATTCTGCTACTGGTAACTTTTTGAAAGCGGGTGGAAACCATTCAGAGGCAGCCCTGACTATGGCAAACTGGAAGGGGCTTGCCCAGGAGAGTGACAGCAATGGCTGGAAGTATAATGATGAAAATGCCAGCGCCCTTGTAGCTGCTGCGCAAAGCGGTGGCGGTGCTTTTAAAAAGGACAAGGCATATGGTGATAATTACGCCCACCTTACAGACTATAGAAGTATACCTATGTCTGACAGAGAGGCAGTTAAAACCATGGTGTCAGGCTATGGAGCAGTGGCTATATCATATTGCGCTATCCAGCGGTATGGTACCGGGGCGGAGTATTATGACAATGTATATAACAGGGATACATGTGCCTACTATATTCCAAGTGATGTATGGAGCAATATAAGGACTACAAACCACGGCATAACAATTGTCGGCTGGGATGATAATTACAGTGCTTCCAATTTTGCAACTACGCCGGAGGGGGACGGTGCATGGATATGCAGGAACAGCTGGGGTGCAGACTGGGGAGACGGAGGATATTTTTATCTTTCCTATTATGACAACAGTATATATCGGAATGGTTATGTCTATGCCGCAACGCTGGCAGCGTCTGATTGCGATAATAATTATCAGTATGATGGGGCGCAGAGCCGCAGCACATTTACACTTGATAAGGCAGCAAATGTGTTTACAGCAAAGAAAAGCTCAGAGACTCTTAAGGCGGTATACTTTGAAACCGGTGCAGCTTCACTTAAATACAAGGTGAGTGTGTATAAGGATTTGACTGATACAAGTAATCCGGAAAGTGGAACCCTTATGTCGGAGACTTCTGGAACCACAGATTATATCGGCGGCTACAGGGTTAATCTGACGACTCCTGTTGATTTGGCACAGGGGGATGTGTTTTCAATAGTTGTAGATTTGGATACGGGAAATTCCAAATCTGCGGTATATGTATCTGACTATAAGGACACAGACTATGGTTATAATACTTATTACAATACCATAAATGCCGGTGAAAGCTTCTGCATGAATACATATACAGCCCAGTGGGAGGACTTAAAGGACTATTTCAGCAATATAGGAAATGTTCATATAAAGGCTTTTACGGCTGATAACAGCGGAACCAGCATAAAGGCAGTACAGTCGGTGACACTTGATAAGACATCACTGGCAATGAATACTGGTGGCACACAGAAGCTTACAGCTACGGTTCTGCCAGCTGATGCTACTTACAGGTCGGTCTATTGGACATCTGCCAATGCTTCGGTTGCCACAGTAGACAGTGAAGGAAATGTCAAAGCGGTGGGACCGGGTACAACAGTAATTACGGTAACGGATTATAAGAATACCAAAAGCGCAGCCTGCACAGTTACTGTGACACAGCCGGTGACGAGTATTAGCATGAGCGGTACAATGAGCTGTAATATTGGCAAAACATCACAGCTTACAGCCGCGGTAAGTCCGGCAAATGCTACATATAAAAATGTGACCTGGAGTTCATCTAATACAAAAATAGCAACTGTATCATCAAGTGGTCTGGTAAAAGGCGTTGCGGCAGGCAGTGTGACAATTACAGCTGCAGCAGGAGGCGTATCTGTATCAAAGACATTCAGTGTATCTGAGGTTGGTGTGAGCCGTGTGACCATAAATTCATCTGCGGGTACATCTATGTATGTCGGTGATACTAAGACGTATTCAGCCTCAGTAAGCCCGTCTGATGCTACATATAAGGATATCACATGGTCATCGAGCAATACCACAGTTGCTACAGTTGACAGTAAGGGCAATGTGAAGGCAAAGGCAGCAGGCTCTGCGTATATTACAGCAAGAGCGAAAAATGGTGTGAGTACCTCTGTATATATAACTGTAAGCAAAAAGCCAGAGACAGGCAGACCGAGCGGTTCTACAAGTACAGGAAGCACAGGAAGTACCAGCAGTTCAGGCAGCTCTGCAAGCACAGGAAGTACCGGCAGCTCAGGCGGTTCTACAAGCACGGGCAGTTCAGGTGGTTCAACATCTGCAACAACTCCGGTTCAGACCCAGCCTATATACAGGCTGTACTGTCCTGTAAACGGAGAACACCTGTATACTACTGACGCAAACGAGAGGGATGTTCTTTCTACAGCATATGGATGGACGTATGAGGGCGTTGGCTGGAATGCACCGACAAGCGGAGAGGCAGTGTACCGCTTATATAATTCCGGTTTGCAGAATCATCTGTATACAACGGATTTAAACGAAGTCAGAACTCTTACCTCGATAAACCCTGAGAACTGGCATTTGGATAACAATGGTCAGCCTTTGTTCTATTCTGGTGGAACCAGACCTATATACCGTCTGTATAATGAGGGCTTGCAGGGAATGCACCACCTGACAACAGATGCAAACGAGTATGCGGTATTGCCTGCATATGAATGGCAGCAGGAGGGCGTTAAGCTTTACTCATATTAAATCAGATTTTTTAAAAGCTTTGCAGCACTTTAGTGTTGCAAGGCTTTTTTAATAATGGTACATTTGATATAGAAAACAACAAATATATTTAAGAAAGGGACAGGTATACTTATGAAGAAATCAAAACGAATTAGAAATCTGCTTGGTGCTATAACCATAGCCTTTGCCATGGTTTTCACAATGTTTGGTTCGCTTGGAGGAATGGAAAGCGTATCAGCAGCTGATGACGTTGAGACTGTATATGCTGTGTTCAGACTGTATGCACCATCTACAGGAGAACATTTATATACTACTGATGTAAACGAGGTGGATGTCTTGTCTACAGCATATGGCTGGGAGTTTGAAGGAATCGGCTGGTTTGCGCCAGAGGATGGAGTTCCTGTATACAGACTTTTCAATGCAGGCTTAAATAATCACCTGTATACAAGCGATACAAACGAGGTCAGCGTATTGACAAAATCCCATGGATGGGTGCTTGACAATAACGGAGACCCTCTGTTTTACTCAGGCGGTACTGTAAATATTTATCGTTTATATAATGAAAACTTAAACGGTATGCACCTGCTCAGCACAGATGAGAATGAGTACAATGTACTTCCAAGCTATGGCTGGGAGCAGGAGGGGGCTAAGCTTTTAGCTGCCGCCGATGGAATTATTTTTGCTACAGACGACAGCACAGATTCTACTACAAACTCAACTCCTGCATCTGATATAGGAAGTGTGCAGCAGCAGGTAGTAGATATTGTAAATACAGAGCGTGCAAAGTATGGTCTCAATCCTCTTTCATCAACAGTAGAGCTTCAGAACACAGCCTATGTGCGTGTACAGGAGACAGCGGTATCATTTTCACATACCAGACCTGATGGCAGAAGCTGTTTTACAGCCTTTGATGAAAATGGTGTAGATTACATGACAGCAGGAGAGAATATTGCGAAGGGCTATACAGATGCCCAGGATGTTATGGATGGCTGGATGAACTCTCCAGGACATCGTGCAAATATCCTTGACCCGGATTTCAACCATATCGGAGTAGGCTACTATGTAGTTGATGGATATGCTTACTGGGTTCAGGTTTTTACTGACTGATAATGAAAGGTAATTTAAAGAATGTTTAATACAAAGAAGTTAAAAAAGGTAGCAGCTGCCTTTACAATGGTATTTGCCATGGCGGTTACAATCCTTGCGCCTATTGGCAAAATGGAAACTGTATCGGCAATAGAGGGTGGAATATGCCCTGTATACAGACTGTATGCACCATCCACAGGAGAACACTTATATAATACAGATAAGAATGAGGTGTCTGTTTTAAATTCTAGTTATGGCTGGGAATTTGAGGGCATAGGCTGGTTTGCACCAGAAGATGGAGTTCCAGTGTACCGCCTCTTTAACCCTGAGTTAAACAATCATCTCTATACAAGCGATGACAATGAGGTCAATGTACTGACAAGCGGACATGGCTGGGTGCTTGACAATTATGGCCAGCCCCTGTTTTATTCGGGTGGAAGCGTAAGCATTTATCGTTTATATAACGAAGGCTTAAACGGTATGCACCTGCTCAGCACAGATGAGAATGAGTACAACACACTTCCAACCTACGGCTGGGATCAGGAGGGTGTGAAGCTCAGTGCTGTATCTAACGG
>CAVFAM010000382.1:0-1598 GCA_963620375.1 Bacteroidaceae bacterium | reverse complement strand
ATCTAACGGTGTACATATTTCCATAGACGAGCTTACATCAGACTCGACAGCTTCAGATTCGCAAGGCTCTGATTCTACAACAGGTTCCACAACAGGAACTACAACTGGTACGACAACAGGAACCACAACATCAGGCTCGCAGTCAGAGAAGGTGACAGAAGAAAATATTGAGGCAATGAAGCAGCAGATTGTTGACCTTGTAAATACAGAGAGACAAAAATATGGACTGAGTCCTGTTACTGTGACTACAGAGCTTCAGAATGCAGCAAATATCAGGGCTGTAGAGCTTGGTACTAAATACTCGCATGACCGTCCTGATGGAAGAGCGTTCTATACAGCCCTTAAGGAGAACGGGGCAGAGTATAAGAGTGCAGGAGAGAATATTGCATATGGTTATAGAAATGCCGAGAAGGTTATGGAGGCATGGATGAATTCAGAGGGACACCGTGGAAATATTCTTGACAGCAGCTATAATCATATCGGTGTAGGATGTTACTTAAAGGACGGATATCCTTACTGGGTTCAAGATTTTACTGATTAGATTAGACTGGATTAGGAGCTTTTTGATGAGATTTACAAATAAGATAAAAGGGGTTCTTGCAATAGCTTTAGCACTTGTAATGACCTGTACTTTGACAAGCGTTGACACAAAAGCCTATGCGGCAGAGAGTGGTGAGCAGGCAGTGTACCGTCTGTATACACCAGCTACAGGAGAGCATTTGTATACAGTGGACTGGCATGAGGCAGAAACCCTGTATACAAGCTTTGGCTGGCAGTTTGAGGGAGTGGCATGGTATGCACCTACAGCGGGAACACCGGTATACAGATTGTTTAATCCTGCTTTAAACCACCATTTATACACAACAGACACAAATGAGGTCAGTGTACTCACCTCTACAGGGGGCTGGCAGCTGGACAATAATGGTAATCCGGTATTTTATTCTGGTGGAGATGTAGCTATTTACCGTATGTATAACGCAGGACTTAATGGCTTACATCTGCTCTCAACTGATGCGAACGAGTACAATGCACTTCAGGCATATGGCTGGAGCCAGGAGGGGGTTAAGCTGTCTGCTGTCAGAGAAGGAAATACTTCGATGGAAGAGCAGGTCAGACTGGTTATCAACAGCAAGAGAGCTGCGCTTGGGCTTTCAGAGCTTACTGCAACAGCGGAGCTTCAGGCTGCGGCAAATACCAGAGTGAATGAGGTTTCCAGATATTTTTCCCATTACAGGCTGGATGGTGTGAGCTGCTTTTCTGTTCTGACTGATAATGGTATCGCATATACTGTGGCAGCCGAGGACATTGCAATGGGGCAGAAGAGTGCTGTAAAGGTTGTTGATACATGGATGAATTCAGCACCTCACAGGGAGCCGATAGTGAGCAGCAATTATAATCATATTGGTGTGGGGTATTATCTGGCAGGAAGTACACCGTATTGGGTGATTATACTTACTAATTAAGAAGTTTTGTAAAGATTAGGAAGAAAATGATTCACAATAAAAAAAGCTATTACATTAAAATCATATATTGGGTGCTTGGCATAAGCTTTCTAATTCTGCTTGGATTGGCACTGAAATATAAGCTGACAGAAAAAG
>CAVFAM010000381.1:0-3430 GCA_963620375.1 Bacteroidaceae bacterium | reverse complement strand
ATGGGGATTTGCTGCATAGCCTGAGTTCTGCGCAGGAAGCCGTTAAGGGGCTTGCTTGCAGAACTGCTGTGGTAGTTGTCTTTGTTGTAATTTTTTTAATGCCAGACAAACTATTAAAAAAACAAAGTAATTACTCTATTGATTGAAAACAGCATCCATCGCCTTGTCCCAGACCCAATCTGGAATATCACTAAGCTTACAGCCCTTATCACCATACATTTCCAGTACCTTATTCACCACTACAGCATGGGAAACCTCTCCTGTGCTGATTAGGTGGTGAGTGATTTTATACCAGCCCGGAGCGATGATATTCAGCTTTTCATCCTTCATAGTCTGAAGAGTCTTTACCCTGTCATAATGAAGCGATATAAACTCTGGACTCCATGTTCCATCCTCTCCATGAAGAATCATATAACAAGCCCTTCCATTCTTATGAAGCGAAACACCAATCGCCCCCGGATTAATAATGCGCTTACCCATTCTGATATAGTCTGTCTGTATATGAAAATGCCCACAAATAACCAATTCTGTCGGAATATCCTTCATAATCTCATCAATATAGCCATAGTCCTCTCTCATGCTCTGATTTACCTTAAAAGGTGAACCATGGCATATTGTAAAATCTTTTAAGCCATCACGATGAACAATCTCAGAAATTGGCAGACTTTCAAAAAAATCTATATCAGACTCTGACAATCTGTCATAATTATATTTAAGCATTCCTGTACTTGTGTTTCCACTTGTCCAAACCTGACTCTTATTACTTCTATGATTAATCCAATATTCCTCTTTATTTCCACGAATACATGTACATGGATATTTCTCCATCAAATTGTATAGTAACTGTAATGTTTTTTGTGGTTGAGCCATATCCCCCAGATAGTCTCCGAGAAAAATAAACTCTTCTACTCCCCTGTTTATTGCGTCCTCCACACATACTTTAAATGCTTCATAGTTACTATGAATATCCGCCATTACTGCAATCTTAACCATATATAATCCTCAGTTTTACACATGCTCCGGCACAACCGCATAAAACTCAATATCCTCATCGCTCTCATTCCTCAGACTGTGGCTGTGCCCCATAGGACAATAATGGCACTGCCCAGCTTCAAGGATTTCCCTCTCATCATCATAAATCACAACTCCAGTACCCTTTAAGAGGAAAATAATCTCGCTGTTAGTATCATGGATGTGATAGCCAATAGATGCACCCGGCTCAAGTCTTGCTCTCATTATCTTGACCTTGTCATCTGTAAACATATGTGGGATGAAATTCTTCTCGCCTCCCTTAAACTCTGGGATAACCTTTTCTTCAATCTTGTCAAAATTCAGTATCATTACACATTCTCCTTATTTTTATTCTATATTATTTTGCCACTGTCACATCCACACCGCTCTCTCTGTAGACTGCCAGCGTCTCATCGGTTATTCCGCTGTCTGTAATCACCATATTGATGTCATCCAGTGACGCATAGCTTGAAATAGATGCAGAACCAAACTTAGTATGGTCTACCAGTGCGATTGTCTTAGCTGAACACTTCACACATTCTCTCTTTAAATCAGCCTCATATATACTGAAATCCGTAAGTCCGTTATCCAGCGAAAATCCTCTGGCTGACACAAAGGCAATATCTGTGTGTATCTTTTTTAGCAAATCCTGTCCCAATAAGCCCTCTATAGATGAGGAAGCAGATGTCACAATTCCTCCTGTCAGAATTACAGTAATTCCCGGCACATCCTTAAGCTCAAGTGCCAGATTTATTCCGTTTGTGATGATTGTGAGCTGGGTGTAGCCTGTGAGCTTTAGCCCCAGTGTATATGCTGTGGAGCTTGCATCCAGAAATACACACATATGGTCTTTCACATACTCTTTTGCCAGATTTGCGATTGCTTCTTTTTCCTTTTTATTTTCCAACGCTCTCTCGTGGAAATGGTAGGCTCGTGATGTCAGCTCCTGCTCATTCTTGCCAGAAGCCTTAAACAAGGCGCCTCCATGGGTCTTTGTCAGCAGCCCGTCCTTGTCCATCTGGTTCAAATCAGTTCTTATGGTTGTGGCTGACACCCCCAGCATCTCGCTTAACTCCGCAGTTGTTGCCCTTCCGTTTTTCCTCAGATACTCAAGGATTTCATTTTGTCTCTCTGCCTGTAGCATATTATAGCTTCCTCCCTATATGACCGCACATGCTCTGCCTCTTTATATTTCTATATCTGCTAAAACATATATTAGCACATCCGGGATATTCTTTCTATTTAATTTGCGTTTATTTATTGTTTGTCTGCTATTTTGTACTTTATTTATTATTTTCACACTTGTTTCTGCTTCTTTTACGTTAAATTTTTGTTTTTTATTTGCGTTTATATTTATTTTTAAATATTTTTTGTTTTTCAGTTTGTTTTTACTTGCCTTTTCTTTCGTTTAGTGTTATATTCTATTTGAACACAAAATAAAAACAAATGCTTCGGCATATAAATCAATTGGGAGGTTTAAAATGAAAATATTCGTAGACACAGGAAAAATCGAAGAGATTAAAAAAGCAAACGACATGGGTGTCATCTGTGGTGTTACTACAAACCCATCACTCATCGCTAAAGAGGGTGGACGTCCACAGGAAGAGATTTTAAAAGAGATTGCTTCTATCGTTGATGGACCTATCTCAGGCGAGGTAAAGGCTACTACAGTTGATGCTGAGGGAATGATTAAAGAGGGACGTGAGATTGCAGCCCTTCACCCAAATATGGTTGTTAAGATTCCAATGACAATCGAAGGACTCAAGGCTGTCAAGGTGCTTTCTGCTGAGGGTATCAAGACAAACGTTACTCTTATTTTCACAGCTAACCAGGCTATACTTGCCGCAAACGCAGGAGCTACATATGTATCACCATTCCTTGGCAGACTTGATGACATCAGCCAGGCTGGTATTGATTTAATCAGAGATATCGCCGAAATCTTCTCTATTTATGGATATGAGACAGAGATTATCGCTGCTTCAATCAGAAATCCAATCCATGTTACAGATTGCGCTCTTGCTGGAGCAGATATCGCTACAATTCCTTACAAGGTAATTGAGCAGATGACAAAGCATCCACTTACTGATCAGGGAATTGCAAAATTCCAGGCTGATTACAAAGCAGTATTTGGTGAATAATCCTAATAACTTTCTTCTTTTTATACAATACCCAAAAAGCAGTCCCTTCTCTCCTTGGGACTGCTTTTTCTTTATTCGTGTACTGCGCCAATCAAATCCTTGATATCAGCCACATTGTACTTCTTCATATATTCTTCTATTCCAGCCACAACCTTCTCTGCTGCCCTTGGATCTGTGAAGTTTGCTGTTCCCACAGACACTGCTGTAGCGCCGGCAAGAATCATTTCAATAGCGTCATTTGCATTCATGATTCCACCCATTCCGATGATTGGAATATTTAC
>CAVFAM010000380.1:0-5984 GCA_963620375.1 Bacteroidaceae bacterium | reverse complement strand
TTTGTACCCTGTATTGTAGATACAATAGCAATTATTGCTGCAATTCCTATAATAATACCAAGCATGGTAAGGAAGGAACGCATCTTATGTGACCATACTCCCCTGAAGGATAGTTTGATATTCTCTAACATTTTATTCCCTCCACTAATAATACATATCTTCTGAAACGACAGTTGCTGCTCCGTCTTTTACATTTTTACCATAAGGAAATGCTATATAATCGTCATTGGTAATTCCAGACTTGATTTCCACATAGCTGCCCCACAGGATTTTTCCTGTGTCAACATACTGTTTTTCAAGCTTTCCACCATTATCCTTATACACATAGGACTTGCCATTCTCCTCACGCACATAGCTCTGCTGTATGTAGAGCTTATCCTGGTCTGCATTGTCTGAGCTTTCGATTGTAAGCTGCAAATACTGTCCTGCCATAAGACCTGACGGGTCTTCTATATAGGCAGTGTAGCCATAATATGATACGTTTGGATTGCCATCACCATAGTAAAAATTATTGTTGGTCGGCACAGTATCTATCTCTGATATCTGCCCCATATAGTTGTTGCCGCTCTCCCAGTCATATGCTGTGACAGTCTGCCCAATCTTGATTTTGTCAAGCATAAGCTCACTGACACTGCCCTCTATATAGAGTCCCTCTGAGCCTGACACAACCATAAATGCCGAGCCATCTGTAGGGATATCATCTATATCGTGTACAGTTTTTACCACACCGTTTACCTTGGAACGCACAATACCATCCTGCAGCTGCTCTTCAAGAGTTGTCAGCTCATTTTCCGCAGTTCTCTTTTTAATATCAATCTTTCTGAGTTCTCTCTCCTGCGTAGCAATCTCCTGTGCCAGCTCCTTGGCTGTATAGCCGGATGTATTTCCGTTATCGGTATTAGAAGAATCATCTGTTACTGTTGAATCATCTATTATGTCTGAGTCTCCTGAATCATCAATATTATCTGAATCAGAATCGCTGTCATGGTTTCCAGAAAAAATATATACCATGTCGCTGTCATCATAAGTTTTAGTGATATATGCGCCATTCATAGTGACAGACATCACGACATTTCCACTCTCATCAACCGCATCAAATCTTGCAACTGTAGAGTCTGCCTTAAAGCCATTAATCACAGAACCAGCCATCTTACTGTTTACACCACACTTAAACACATATGGGTCTTCTGCAGTACCCTGACCACTTATCTTCTGGTCAAGTGAAATAATATCAACCGATGAAGTCTGGCTTGCTGCCTCTGTGCCTGACACTGTGGTATCTGGCACCTCAGAAGGGCTTGCCGGTGTATCTGGTATAGGTGTTGTATTTTTAAGCTTTGCAAGCTTGGCTGCTGCTGTGTCGTACTCATTCTGAAAGCCCTCTATCTGAAGCTTTTTCATCTGCACTGAAAGCTCAAGGCTTGTGACATCATATTCCATAAGAGGGTCTCCCTCAGCTACCTCCTGCCCCTCTGTAACAAAGACATCCACAATTTTCTGTCCGTCTGTGACATACACACTCTGTGAGGCATTATTTTTCACAACACCTTCACTTGCAGTGGTGTCCTCATAATAACCCAGATTGAGTGTTGAAACACTGTACACGTCTACAGTATTTTTCCCTTTCTGATAGTATGTAACGCCTGCAACAGAACCGATAACCAGCGCAACTACTATAACTATAATCAGGAGTGCCTTTAATGTTTTTTTCATTTCTGCTCCACCTCCTGCTTATCATTAGATAATTCACCATCAATAATATGTACTATCCTGTCTGCCTGTTCTGCCACCTTCCTGTCATGGGTAATCATAACAACTGTGACCCCCTCATTGTTGAGCTGTCTGAATAGCTCCATTATCTGTTTTCCTGATTTTGAATCCAGGGCTCCTGTAGGCTCATCCGCCAGAAGAAGCTTTGGGCTGTTAACCATGGCTCTTGCAATGGCAACTCTCTGCTTCTGACCACCAGATAACTGTGTCGGCTTAAATGAAGCCCTATCTGCAAGTCCTACCTTTTCAAGAGCAATCATAGCCTTCTCATGGCGCTCCTTTTTCTTGAGTCCTGCATAGATAAGAGGCAGGCTAACATTGTCAAGGGCACTTTCCCTCGGCATGAGCTGGAAATTCTGGAAAACAAAGCCTATTGTATTTAATCTGAGCTTTGACAATTCCTTTTCCTTAAGATTTGTCACAGCTTTTTCGTCGAGATAATACTCTCCCTTGGTAGGAGTGTCCAGAAGACCTACTATATTCATAAGTGTTGTCTTTCCTGAGCCTGACGGTCCCATAATTGCAACATACTCGCCCTCCTCAACCTGAAGACATACATCCTTCAGTACAGGGACAGGCATATTATCCTGATTGTAATCCTTGTAAATATTCCGAAGGTCTATAATCATTACTCTACCTCCGTATCACTTATTGTGCTGTCAAGCATCTCATCCAAATCATATGAAGCTGAATCTTCTGTAAACTCAGTACCATATACGCTTTCATCTACACATTCTGTGCCACCCTCAAGGTACTCTGTGCCACTCTCGTCATAAATTCCCTCATCATATGAATCATCGACACTGCTGTAGTATGCATCCCAGTCAACATCTTCATATTTTGTAACCTTCATTCCTACATATAAATCATCTGAAGGCCATACGATATAATCATCCTCACTCAGACCTGATGCAATCTGTACCAGATACATGTCATCATCCCTGTCACCGATTTCAACCTGTCTCTTTTCAAGCCTGCCTCTTGAGTCAAGTGTCCATACATAAGTACCATCATCCTCAAGCACATAGCTTGCGTCAAGCCATAAGCCAGTCTTTACATCCCCCTGTCCATAATCCGGCTCTATGTATACATGCTGTCCCAGCATAAGTCCGTCTGAGCTGTCAAGCTGTACATAAAATGGATATTTTGAAGCGGAATTATCACTGCTGCTATCACTGTAATAGTTGTTTGTGTTTGACTGTGGGTTCTCAGTATCAATAGTCTTGATGCTTCCTGTCCATGTAACAGTCTCATCTGCTCTTGAGCGGATAAGCACCTGCATGCCCTCCGACAAGCCGCTTGAGTACAGACTCTGCTCATCAATAGTTCCCTTTACCCTGTAATCACCTGTTGCAAGAATGGTAATAAGTGCAGAGCTGCTGCCATCCGAGCTTGTACCATCCTCATTTATGTTTTTTACCATTCCATCTATCTTGCTTGTAACAACAGCATTATTAATAGTCTCATCAAATTTTGCTATCTCATTCTTTTTTGCTGTTATATCATAAGAGGTCTGGTTTACCTGAAGCTGTGCCTGCTGAATCTGCAATGTATAGTCCAGCTGCTGGTCTGCTGGTGCAGCCTGCTTCTCTGTTGTGAGCTGGTTTACCTGTGCCTGGTAGCCCTCCATGTCATTCTGCAGTCCTTCAAGCTCAAGCTGTGCTGTCTGCTTCTGCTGCTTGACTGAGTCCACGTCGTATTTGAATAAAGGATCTCCTTCCTTGACCTCATCGCCTACAGCCACATAGATTTCCTCTATCTCTTTGTCCGAATCCTTGTTTACTTCAAGAGTCTCCTGTGACTCTACTACACCTGAATAGCTGCTTACTGCACCGGCAGAATATTTAACATCACTGACCCTCTGCGCATAAATCCCCAGACTCTCGCTGCCAGTGTCTGTCCCCCTGTTCTTCCACCATAAAAAGCCGCCAACTGCCGCAGCTGCAATCACTACAGCTACAACAACTCCAATAATAACCTTTCTCTTTTTACTCATAATTACCTCCTTGATAACATATACTTTATATCAACATTGTATCTGATTTTGCCCTGATAAATCTTTATGTTTTTCTTAATTTTTATTAAGAATCAGAGCAGGCATAAAATAAAACCATGAATGAAAGTCAAAACCTTGAGCCTCTGCTTCAGGCGTCCCTGAATGCCACAAAATTTGAATTGGAAAACTCACCAGCCCTGTCATCCGGCTACATTGAAGCACAAAATAAATGGGAGGTTATAGCAAAGTATGTCGGCAAGCCCGATTCTGTTTTTTCCCAGTTTCCAGGCTCTGCCTACACAGTCCTGCTGGGTGGCTATGCCATACTCACGCTGTCCCGGGAAGAAATCGATGTGCTGGCTTCACTGCCTGAGATAATATATGTAGAAAAGCCCAAAAATTTTTATTATGAAGTGTATAATGGCAAAATCGCCTCCTGTATAAATACATTTTCAAACAGATATAATCTGTCGGGCAGAGGAACCCTTGTGGCAGTCATTGACTCAGGCATAGACTATACCCATCCAGATTTTCTAATGCCAGACGGCACCACAAGGATTGCCTTCCTGTGGGATCAGACCACAAACACTGTATACAATACAGCAGACATCAACGACATCCTATCATCTGCCCCCTCCTCCCTGAGGAATATAGTCTACTCCCTCGACCCATCCGGTCATGGAACCCATGTTGCAGGAATTGCGGCTGGAAACGGAGCCGCATCCCAGGGTGTCTATCAGGGCATCGCATACGAGGCAGCGCTTCTTGTAGTGAAGCTTGCTCCCCGCTCTCCCCTGGGTTTTCCACAGACAACCCAAATCATGGAGGGAGTGGATTTCTGCATCAGAAAAAGCATAGAGCTAGGGATGCCTGTAAGCATCAATCTAAGCCTTGGCAATACCTATGGCTCCCACAGCGGAGCCTCTCTTCTCGAGACTTACCTGAACGATGTTCAGGGTGTATACAAGACCAATATTGTAGTGGGCAGCGGCAACGAGGGGGACAGCAACGGACACACAGGCGGACGGCTCACAAATCAGGATGAGATTATCGAATTGTCAGTCGGCGATTTCACCCCCAATCTGACTGTACAGCTCTGGAAAAAATACTGGGATAAAGTCCTTATAACACTGGAAGCCCCATCCGGGCAGACTGCAAGGCTGAATTTGAGCACAGGCGGGCAGAGACTCAATATAGACAATACCTCCCTATATGTAACAAGCTCTCCTCCATCCCCCTACAGCATCTTTGAGGAAACATATATTGATATGCT
This sequence comes from Bacteroidaceae bacterium, assembly GCA_963620375.1. Lineage (GTDB taxonomy): Bacteria > Bacillota > Clostridia > Lachnospirales > Lachnospiraceae > Roseburia. The sequence continues at coordinate 945 of CAVFAM010000380.1, read as the reverse complement.
CCCCCTGGGCAGCTATATAAGCCCCGGCATATGGAGAATAATCCTGTCACCAGTGCAGATAAAGGATGGGCAGTTTGACCTCTGGCTTCCTGGAACAGCAGTCCGCAACACTTCCACTGGTTTTCTGTTTTCTCTGCCAGAAACCACACTGACTATTCCATCCACAGCATACAAGGTCATAACAGTCGGGGCTTATAATTCATACAGCGATACTCTTGCAGCCTTTTCAGGCAGGGGCTTCACATGGAGCACCGACTTTAAAAAACCAGACCTTGTAGCTCCCGGCGTCGATATAATCTCCTGCGCTGCCGGTGGCGGCTATGTATCCAAATCCGGCACCTCCATGGCTGCCCCCTTCGTGACTGGCTCCTGCGCTCTTCTTATGGAATGGGGAATTGTAAGGGGAAATGCTCCATATATGTATGGAGAAAAAATAAAAGCAGCTCTGATTCAGGGAACCAGAAAACTGCCTTTCATGTCTGCCCTTCCAAGCCCGGAGGCTGGCTGGGGCGCATTATGTCTTGATTTTTTGCCTGAGTAATTGCAATTTACTGCAAAATCCTGCCATCTGTCGAGATTGTGACAACCTGCCATGGAATAAATTTTCCACTGTTTTGAAGAGCTGTGATTGCAGCTCTCTCAAGACCACCGCAGCAAGGCACCTCCATGCGCACAATTGTCACACCCTTTATGTCGTTGTTTGCAATAATGGCTGTAAGCTTCTCTGCATAGTCCACAGCATCAAGCTTAGGACAGCCTACTACGACCTTTCTGCCCTTGATAAAATCATTGTGGAAATTGCCATATGCATAGGCTGTACAGTCTGCCGCAATCAGAAGGTGGGTTCCATCAAAATATGGTGCTCTGACTGGGGCAAGCTTTATCTGAACAGGCCACTGGGTGAGCTGTGACTCTGTAGAAGTTCTTGCCTTCAAATGCTCTTCC
>CAVFAM010000379.1:16458-16985 GCA_963620375.1 Bacteroidaceae bacterium | reverse complement strand
CAGCAGTCCGAGCAGCCTGTGCAGTCATGGCAGTCCGTCTTTGCCATATCATTTAAGCTATAAAATTTTCCGTCTGAATCTGGATTTATATATCGGTTCATTATTTCCCCTTTTCGTATGAGTATATGTTGAATTATATATTTTTTAAATGCACATATAGTATAGGTGCTGACATATTCTTGTATGTAAATTAACATAGCATATTACACAAAAAAAGGCAATAAAGTACTAATTAAATTGACAAAATGCTCTATAGGCTTCATAATTTAAGTATAGTATGAAAAGAGGTAAATGACTATGAATTACAGTGATGTTATCAAACAGAAAAACCGTATCCTTGCAATTACACTCTTGATATGTATTGTGTTAAGAGGTATAGTGAATGGATTTTTTATAGGGCTTAGCCAGATTGCAATTTTTATTGCAGGCGGACTTGTTCTGACAGGCGTACTTTTATTGCTTGCCAAATTCATTAACCCTATGGTGATGATGTACCTGATGGTAGTGCTCATGTCTGTCATATGTAT
>CAVFAM010000379.1:0-16422 GCA_963620375.1 Bacteroidaceae bacterium | reverse complement strand
TTATTGCTTGCCAAATTCATCAACCCTATGGTGATGATGTACCTGATGGTAGTGCTAATGTCTGTCATATGTATTGTGCTGATGGTTGCCTTTCCATGCACCACCAACTACCTGATGTTTTTCCTTGCCATATTTTTTGTTGTCATATATGAGGATATCAGGCCGATAATCATGCAGACTGCCATATGTGCAGTGGCTATGGCTGTATTTTACGCAAAGTATGCAGACAAGCTGGCAGAGACATGGACACCTGATGCCATGGCTATGTGCATTGTATATCTGGTGAGCGGAATGCTTGTATACATATCGCTCTGCAGGATGACAAAGAGCCAGTTTGCCAAGCTTCAGGAGACCAGTAAAGCAAGTGAAGAGGCAAAGGGAAAAGCAGAAAGCCTGCTTGGTGAGATTGGGATATCAGTTGACAAGCTTGGTTCTACAAGTGGAAAAATCAGCGAGAGCGTAGCAAACACGGGAGAAATATCTAACCAGATTGCCCAGGCGACAGATGATGTGGCTAATCGTGCCATGAATGAAGTCCACAGTGTAGAGGAAATCACCCGCATGATTGAGGATGGGGTTAAACAGGTCAAAGAGGTATCAAATGCCGGAAATATCATGGAGGAAGCCTCTCATGCCACAAATGACAAGCTGGAAGAGGGGGAGACTCTTGTGGAGGAGCTGTCATCAAGAATGGAGGAGCTTAATGAGAAAATGGACGCTATTGCTTCATCAGTCAGCAGCTTAAATGAGGAAAACACAAAGATTGCCAATATCCTCACATCGCTTGATGAGATTACATCCCAGACAAACCTCTTGTCACTAAACGCTTCTATTGAGGCTGCCCGTGCAGGAGAGCATGGTAAGGGCTTTGCAGTTGTTGCCACAGAGATTAGACAGCTGTCTGAGGACTCAGCCCAGTTTTCGGAGCAGATTAAGATAATACTTGATGGAATAAAGAAGCAGACAGAGGGTCTGAGCAGGGATATTGTAAACGGACAGGATTCTGTGGGCAGATGCAGTGACAATGCCCAGGCAGTAGATGATTCCTTCGGACAGATTAAGGAAAACACCATGCAGGTGATTGAGCAGGCAAGAGAAATAAATGAGCAGGCTAACAGCCTTGAAAGCCTGATGAATAAGACTCTGGATGATGTAAAGGTCATAAATGACAATATTGAGTCTACATCAGCAGCCATGGAGGAGATTGCATCAAGCATTTCGGAGTTAAATGGCAGCATAGACAACATGGTAGTAGGCTATAATGACATTAATTCTATTACAAATTCCCTTGTATCTGCGTCTAGCAGAGGATAAGGCTCCAGATAGGTATTGTAATCATTGACAGCACAGTCGAGGCAACCACAAGCTTTGTGGCAAAGAGCTCATCAGCGTGATACTTGCTTGCCAGGATACTGGTAGTTGCGCCGGCTGGCATGGCAGTTAAGATTACACATACACCTGTTACAAGAGCTGGCACTGAGAGTGCCTTACATATTGCAAAAAGTGTTACTGGCATTAGTATGAGACGAATCAGACTATATGCCAGTATTTCTTTGTTAAAAATCGTAAAAATATTTGCATCGGCAAGAATCATTCCAATTACCATCATTGAGAGTCCTGTGTTGCAGTTTCCGATTGCGGTTATGGTAGAAGTCATAAAGGCTGGCAGCTTAAGCTGGGTAATCATAAGTATAAGTCCGATAAAGCAGCCGAGGATACATGGGTGGGTTACGACCTTTTTGCAGGTAGCCTTCCAGTCAGTGCTCTGGGTGTATATGGCTATGCCAGACGACCACATCATTATGCGCTGTGGGATAAGGAAAATACTTGCCATGGCAAGACCTATTGAACCAAAGACACCCTCGGCTACAGGATTACCGAGGAAGCCTGCATTGGAACAAATCAGACCATACTGTAAACTCATTCTGTGCCCCACTTCTTTTTTGCCGTATATGAGTTTTCCCAGAATCACACTCACTACCTGAATACCGATACTGATGATAAATACCAGACCAAACTGTCTGAATATGTCCCCGTCGCAGTCAATCATGAATGATTTCACGATATTGCAGGGCAGGACAACATATATTACTAAATCGTTGATATTTTTCTGCCCAGCAGGGGATATGATTTTGGCTTTTTTAATGAGCACACCTACTAATATAAGTAAAAACATTGTTATCTGTAGGGATAAGACGTCGGTCATTTGAATTCTCCTTGTAATTTGATTGAGTTTTTATCTAATCTATAACAGTTTGAATACTAATTATACTAAATATGGTATAAAGAATTAAGATGCTGTTTAATATAATTCTACTACAAGATTGTTTTGATGGGAAATGCCTATATGTTAGGGCTGGTATAACCTGATATATATTAGATGTACGCTAATAGTTGTATAAACTTAAGCCGATGCGTTAAGCTGGCGGGGATGTATAATTGTACATGGGCTTGAGTTGATATGGATTGTATGCTGATATCAAATTTGTATGGATTATATGTCCTATGCGTTGATTTGGACCTTTGGGAACAAAATGGGTAATATAAGTCCAGAAATTCGCTATTTTGGACTTAATCATCAAATATTTACCAATTCGAGCACAAAAAAAGGACTTCATGCAGAAAATCAGTGATTTTTAGTTCCTAAATCATTGATTTTACCGCAAAAAGTCCAATTTTCACCTATAACATATATTATCCCAGTATCTCAGCCAAATCCAGCGCTGGTGTGGTGGTAGGCGCAATATTATAATTATCAACCAGGAAGCTTAACACATTTGGCGAGATAAAGGCTGGCAGTGTTGGGCCCAGCTTGATATTTTTGATGCCAAGGTGCAGGAGGGTGAGGAGTATGCACACAGCCTTCTGCTCATACCATGACAGCACCATTGAGAGAGGCAGCTCGTTTACGCCACAGTCAAAGGCTTCGGCAAGCGCCACAGCCACCTTGATAGCTGAGTAGGCATCATTACACTGTCCCATATCCATGATTCTAGGAAAATCTCCGATTTTACCCAGGTCAAGGTCGTTGAACCTGTATTTTCCGCAGGCAAGAGTGAGAATGATAGAATCCTCTGGTGTCTGCTTTACAAATTCTGTAAAGTAGTTTCTACCCACACGGGCACCATCGCATCCGCCTACGAGGAAGAAATGCTTTATAGCACCAGCCTTGACAGCCTCAACGATTGTTCCTGCGTTGGAGAGGACTGCATTGTGGGCAAAGCCTGTCATGACAGTATCGCCGCCATTGATACCGGTTCTGTGCTGGTAGTTGTCATATCCGCCCAGCTCTAATGCTTTCTCGATTACAGGAGTGAAATCCTTGTCCTCGCCGATATGGGTTACATCAGGGAAGGATACAACCTCTGTGGTGAATACCCTGTCCTTGTAGCTTGGCTTTGGTGGCATGAGGCAGTTTGTGGTGAAAAGCACTGCTCCCGGAATATTGTCAAATTCCTTCTGCTGGTTCTGCCATGCTGTTCCAAAATTTCCCTTGAGGTGCTTGTACTTCTTAAGCTCAGGGTAGGCATGGGCTGGAAGCATTTCTCCGTGGGTGTAGATGTTTATGCCCTTGCCCTCTGTCTGGTCAAGGAGAGTCTTGAGGTCAAGCAAATCGTGACCTGTCACGATGATGAAAGGTCCCTTTTCTACAGAGAGAGTCACCTCTGTAGGCTCTGGATTGCCGTAAGTCTTTGTGTTTGCCTCATCGAGAAGTCCCATGCAGGTGAAGTTGTGCTGACCCACCTCAAGTACGATTGGGAGCAGCTCATCCATGCCCCAGTCCTGACCGATTGCGTCAAGAGCCTTGACAAAGAATGCGTCCACTTCATCGCTGTTGTAGCCAAGTACCATTGCATGATACGCATAGGCAGCCACACCTCTTATTCCGAATAAAATCAAGGACTTGAGGGAGCGGATATCCTCATTGGCATTCCAGAGGAGCTCCATGTCATAGTCATCACCCTTTGAAAGTGCGTGTATTTTATCAGTCATCTCTGCAACTGTTTTTTCGTTAAAGTTAACATTTGTGATTGTTGTAAAAAGTCCTTCAACAATTACCTTTTTCTCTTCCTTGGTTGGAGCACCATTTATTCCTCTTGCAAGTCCGATTAATGCACCTGTCAGCTCGTCCTGAAGTCTGGCTACATTTGCATCCTTGCCACATACTCCTGCTTTTCCTGTACATCCTGTGCAGCCGGCAGTCTGCTCGCACTGGAAACAAAACATATTATTTTCCATTAAAAATCCTCCTGGTGATTTGTCTGTTTATTTGATACAGGCATATCATAATAGGATTTGAAATTAAAATATGTTGTAATTACAACATTTTTGAATGGATAAAATTTTAAAAATATGATATTGTACAAATAAAAAGGAAATGAGCAGACTGCCTGAGTAAAAACTGTACGGTAGAAAACTTCATTTCCTTACGCATGATAGTAACAAAAGATATGGGATTTGTAAATCCGAACAAAATAAGTAGAAAGAGATATATCAATGGAAGAAAAGTTACAGCAGAAAAAATCCGAAATGCAAGCCCTTCACGAGGAAGTGTACGCACTATTTATAGAGAAAAACATAAAAGGCGCCCTAAAGAACGAGTACAACAACAAAATTACCCAGTACGACAATATGTACTCATCCTTAGAGACCATGAAAAACCAGATGAAGGAGCAGGCAGCAGAAAGCCTCATAAACCACCAGCTTACCATTCTCAATCAGAGAATAGCGTTTGAGCGTGAGATGAAGGAGAAGTTTGAGGCATATTAATTTCTTAATCAAATCTTAATCATTTAACCAGTTGGAACTTAATGTGGTTTTGCGTACAATGTCTATAGTATCAATGATACAGACCAATATCCGGAGGAGAAAAATGTATAGAGTTTTAGTTTGTGATGATGAAAAAGATATAGTTTCAGCGCTGGAAATATATCTCATGAGCGAGGGATACGAAGTAGTAAAAACCTACAATGGCAAGGAAGCCCTTGAGGCCGTAAAGCTTCAGGAGATACATCTTGTGCTTATGGACATAATGATGCCGGTGATGGACGGAATACAGGCGATGGCAGAAATCAGAAAAATATCAAATGTGCCGGTAATCCTTCTCACAGCCAAAAGTGAGGACACTGACAAGGTGCTTGGACTGACAATCGGAGCTGACGATTATGTGACAAAACCATTTAACCCGGTAGAGCTTCAGGCGAGAGTCAAATCCCAGATAAGGAGATATATGCTCCTTGGAGGGGGAACACCTGTCACAGAAAAGCTTACAGTTGGCGGAATAGAAGTGGATGACAAGTCAAAGGAGGTCACACTTGACGGCGAGCTTGTCAATCTCACAAGGACAGAGTACGACATTTTAAAGCTTCTGCTTGAGCACAAGGGCGAGGTATTTTCCCCAAATCAGATATACGAGAAGGTGTGGAAGGATGATCCTTTTGGAACAGAAAACACAGTTGCAGTACATATCCGTCATTTGAGGGAAAAAATCGAGTATGACCCGGCAAATCCAAGATACCTGAAGGTCGTGTGGGGACGAGGATATAAAATGGAAGGTGAATGATTATGAAGAAACAAAACAACAGTTTCTGGTTTAAGGCGATAAATTTTGCCATATGCGGTCTGGCTATAGCCTGCTCTATAGCCGGCATAGTGGGCATGGTGTGCTATGGCATGCTTCCTGAAAAATCAGATGCAATAGATTCCGTATACAATAACATAACAGGTGCTTACAGTGCCCAGCTTGTGGGTCAGGTAATGGATGGAAACACTGACAATCTGGATTCGGTGGAAAATACCACTGGCATGAAATACGCCATTGTGAAAAGCAGTGAGTCTGATTTTGACAGGGCTGTGAAGTCCAAGGATATAAGCTATGTATATGGCAGTGAAAGCCTGCTCAAGGATTACCAGTATGTACACAGATATGTGGATGATGGAAGTGGTGACACACCGAGCTTTAATCTGGTAAATGTACTTTCAGCCATGAGCTATGGCAACAGCTATGACTATACATTGCATGATTCCTATGTATATGAGCAGCCTATTACGCAGATAGCCATTGACATATATTCAGCCCAGTTCTGTATTTTTGCAGGCGATAATGTTTATCTGCCACAAAAGGTCGATGTGGAGTACAGGAATGGAAATACAGAAACCTATGTATTATCAGATGAAGACTATACCAACTTCTATACTGGAGAAGTACTGATGCCAGATAAGATGGAGGGGTGGGTTGATAATAATTCGCTCAGCACAGTAAAGGTCTATGGTGCAGATAATTCAATCACCATGGTATATGTAAATACAGAAAATGTTGTGGACTCAGAAAATGATGAATCAGCATCAGTGGGCTACAGGACAGAGGGTACAACAGATGTAAGCATGCTGGCGGTATACTCGGAAATCAATCGTGACAAGGAGGAGCTGCCGGATAGTTATTCACTTCAGGGCTATGGGATTCATACAAAGGAAGATGCTTCCCAGTACACCTATTATTATGTAGTGTCCAAGGTTGACGTAGAAGCAGCGGGGGCTGATCACAATGATTATTTAGTTCAGGCAAAGACCCTAATAGATTTGATGTACAATGCAGGCAGATTTGCATGGGTAATAGAGATTGTTTCTCTTATAATATTTGCAATTACAGCTTATTTCCTTGCAAGAAGTGCAGGAAGACGACCAGTCAGTGAAGAGTATGACGCTGACCAGATATATCTCCGCTGGATAGACAAGATACCATTTGTTGTCCTGACTGGAATAATGTTTATACTTGAAGGGCTTTTTATAGCAGGAGCCATAGCGCCATTTGAGCTTGGCATGACAAACTATGTGCAGCTATTATTGATTACTTTTGAGTCTGCCATGGCAGGTGTATATATTGGACTCTATTATATAGGAAGCATTATTACCAGATGCAAGGCTCATGTATTTATGAGGTATACACTCTGGTATTACATCACAAGGCCTGTAAAGAAATTGTTCAATAATCTTAAGCTTAATGTAGAGCTTACCAGGGAAAATACCCCACTGCTTAAGAGACTTATAGGCATATTTGCGATTGTATTTCTGGCAGAGCTCTTTACAATTTTTATAGCTGTTGCATCTGGATTTGATTCTGGTTCACCAGTACTGATTTTCTTATGGCTCATAGTAGTAAAAGCTGTAGAGTTTGGGGTAATAATAAAGCTTGTGATGCAGTTTGACCTGATAAGAAGAGGCACTAAGGAAATCGCAAACGGCAACACCAGCTATGAGATAGACAGCCAGAAGCTCTATCCTGCACTTAAGAGTCATGCGGATGACATCAACAGCATAAAGGATGGAATAAGTCTTGCAGTAGACGAGCGCATGAAGAGTGAGCGCATGAAAACAGAGCTGATTACCAATGTGTCCCATGATATAAAGACACCCCTTACATCTATCATCAACTATGTGGATTTGATAAAAAAGGAAGATATACAGGATGCAAAAATGACAGAGTATGTGGATGTCTTGGACAGACAGTCAGTAAGGCTCAAGAAGCTCCTGGAGGACTTGCTGGAGGCATCAAAAGCGTCAACAGGCAATCTTGACGTAAACATGGAGAAAATGGATGTAGCAATCCTGTTAAACCAGCTTGTAGGAGAATACACAGAAAAACTCGCAGGCAGGAGCTTGTCACTTGTCATGGATACACATGGATTTGAACAGGTATATATCATGGCAGATGGCAGACATATATGGAGAGTATTTGATAATCTGCTCAACAATATCTGTAAATATGCTATGGAGGGCACACGGGTATATATTGATATACTGTCACAAAACCCACAGGGCATGAACGCTTCAAATGCAGCAGGACTTAATGCAGATAAGCTGGGTGAGCAGAAGGAAAGCAGATATTATAATCAGGCAGAAGCCGTTCAGACAGGAACTGATAATGATGCACCGGATGCAGCAAATAAAGCTGCAACACATGTAAGCATAGTATTCAAGAACATCTCAGCAACCCAGCTCAATATATCAAGTGACGAGCTTATGGAGAGATTTGTCAGAGGAGACAGCTCAAGAAACACAGAGGGAAGTGGACTGGGACTGTCCATAGCCCAGAGCCTCATGAAGATAATGGGGGGAGATATGGAGCTGGAGGTGGATGGAGACCTCTTTAAGGCTACGCTTACGATATAAATTTTAGGTGGTGAACAAACTTCCCACGTCGAAGGTTATGTTAATCTACTGGCATACAGTGTATTTTGTAGAAAAAATATGAAGTTAGCTGCGGGATTTATCGCAGATAGGGATTACAAATTTGTATATTTGTTTCCGTTGCAGAGTGTGATGGAACCCCGCAGCAGTTCATATTTTCTTCTACAAAACAACTGTATGCCATTCGATTATCCGAGGCTTTGGGTGGGAAGTTTGCATTTACGTTGTGAAAATATTTACAATAAATTTATATTGTGGGGAAACTTGTAGAAGGACAGAGACGGATATTTGCATTGAGATATATGTAAATATTCGTTTTAATGATTAATTAGCAATATCACGTCTCCTTGACAATCAAATTCCTCCCATCATATAATCACTTTAGATGAATCTTCCCACATTGAAAACGTAAATCCATCGGATGGCAGACAGGTATGGTTTTGAAAACAATATGAACTGCTGCGGGGTTCCATTACTTTACGCAACGGAGATAAATGCGCAAATTTGTAAGCCCTATCTGCGATAAATCCCGCAGCTGACTTCGTATTTTTTCAAAACCATACCTGTCTGTTATCCGATACCCCCACACCCTAAAATGTGGGAAGATGTAGCAGCAAATATGAACTTCGGAGGAAAAAATATGAACCCAGCAACCATGATGAAACTTATGCAAGCCCAGAAAACTTTCCAGGCTAACCACCCAAAATTTGTATCATTCTTAGGCTACGTCTTAAACGGCGGCATCCAGGAGGGTACTGTTATCGAAATCACAGTGACTAAGCCTGGCGAGGAGCCTGTGACATCTAACATGAAGGTGCAGCAGTCTGATTTGGACTTGTTTAACAGCTTAAAGGATTTGAAATAAAGTGTTATATCAGATATTAAATGGAACAGTATCGGTGGGCGGAAACACCATACTGGATCACATTGATTTTGAAATCAGAGAGAAAGAAAAGATAGCCATAGTTGGGGCTAATGGTACAGGCAAGACCACCCTGCTAAGGCTTATTTCTGGTGAGCTGGAGCTTGACAGGGATGATAAGCGTAATACCCCGGGAGTAAAGACTTCCAGAAATGTCACAATCGGTATGCTTAGGCAGAGTAATACAGCAGATGCTTCCAAAACTATAGAGGAGATACTGCTTGAGGGCTGCCCGGAGAGGGACAGTTTTTCAAAGGAGCGTTTTGCCTATGAGATGGAATATGACAGGCTTTTTACAGGCTTTGGCTTTGAAAAGTCTGACAAGAAAAAGCTTTTTAGGGAATTTTCCGGAGGAGAACAGACCAAAATTGGGCTAATCAGGCTCCTTTTAGAAAAGCCAGATATCCTGCTTCTGGATGAGCCTACAAACCATCTGGATATAGAGACCGTGGAGTGGCTTGAAGAGTATATGAAAATCTATCCCAATGCGGTAGTCTTTGTGTCTCACGATAGATTTTTTCTGGATCAGGTGGTTACAGCTGTCTATGAGCTTGACAGGAAAAAGCTCAAGCGCTACGCAGGAAACTACACCCAGTACAGACAGCAGAAGGCAAAGGATATAAAGCAGCAGACCAAAGCCTATGAGAGGCAGCAGGCGGAGCTTAAAAGACTCAATGAGCTTATAGAAAAGTTCAAGCACAAGCCAAGCAAGGCGAGCTTTGCCAGGTCGAGAAAGTCCATAATAGAGAGAATGGAGCTTATCGAAAGGCCGGAGGCAGATGCAGGAAGTTTTTTTACAGGAGCCATAGAACCGGAGGTCTTAGGTCCAAAGTGGGTATATGAGGCAGACCATCTTAAGATTGGCTACAATGGTAAGGCGATTAAGGAGCTGTCCCTTAAGCTTAGAAGAGGGCAGAAAATCGGTATAATCGGGGCAAATGGCACAGGCAAAACTACCTTTTTAAAGACTGTGGCAGGGGAGCTTCCTGCTGTGGATGGAAAGGGAAGCCTTGGCAATAACGTGCTGCTTGCCTATTATGACCAGCAGACAGCCTCAATCCAGTCGGAGGACACAGTCCTTAAGCACTTTCACGATTTGTACCCTGCCATGACAGAAAAAGAGGTCAGAAATACTCTGGGCATGTATTTATTTTCAGGGCAGGATGTGGCGAAAAAGGTGTCAAATCTGTCTGGTGGTGAGAAGGCAAGGCTTATGCTGGCGGAGATTATTACCGGCAGACCTAATCTGATGGTATTGGATGAGCCTACCAATCATATGGATATAAAGGCAAGGGAAACTCTTGAGTCAGCATTTAAGGCATACACAGGCACTATGCTTTTTGTGTCCCACGACAGATATTTTATATCTCAGGTTGCAGATGCAATCCTTGTCTTTGAGGCTGACAGGGTCATGTACTATCCTTTTGGCTACGAGCATTATCTGACCCATTGCAGGAGGGATGATGGAGAGGATATATCTGCCCTTATGGAGGCTGAAAATCAGGCATTGGTTGCTGACCTAAGAGCAGTACCCAAACCTGAAAGGCACAGGCTTAGGGAGATAAACACCGAGGAAGCCTACATCGACTGGAGGCTCAGGCTTGCGGCAGAGCCTGTGGAAGCGGCAAGGGAAGAGGTTGACAGACAGCTTTTAATCTGGGATGAGGAAAAGCTTGAAGAGGCTATAGATAATTGGACTTATGAGTGCCTTAAGTGGTACGATGTATATCTCAGTCTGGGTACAATAGACGGGAATTTGAAAAATTAAAATATAATTAATTGGAGGATTTGTATGTGGCTTAGCAAATATTTTGTGTACTTTGTGATATTCAGCTGTATGGGCTGGATATACGAGAGTATTTACTGCACCTTGAGAGCTGGAAAATGGGAGAACAGGGGCTTTTTATATGGCCCGCTCTGTCCGATTTATGGAGCTGGCGGTGTGGGAATCACCATAATCTATGACCTGATTGCAGCTCACGGAGACGGGGGAGATTTCAAGTGGTGGCAGATATTTCTTGTGGCATTCTTCGGAAGCATTGTCCTTGAGTATGTGACATCATGGACACTGGAGAAGCTTTTTCATGCTTATTGGTGGGATTACCATGATAAGCCCCTCAATATAAATGGCAGGGTCTGCTTCTTTTATTCGCTGGGCTTTGGCGTGGCAGGACTTCTGGTAATCTATTACATAGCACCATTTACCAGATGGATGACAGGCTGGATAAGCCCGATTTTGTATGAATTATTCGGACTCATATTCATGGCACTGGTGACTATAGATACCACGCTTACAGTATCGGCACTCACTGATTTCAGCCATAACGTAGTGAGTCTGGAGGATTCTCTCAACAAGCGCATGGATGAATTTTTCAATGGTGTATTTGAGAAAAAGGCACAGGCGAGTGAACGTATAGAGGATAGGAAGCTTGAGGCTGCACAGGCTGTAGAAGCGGCAAAACAGACTGCGGAGGCAAGGCGTCTGGCAGAAAAGGCAAGGCAGGAGGAGAGAGAACGTCTGTCAAGAGAGAATATTGCACAGCTGGTTGACAGCATGGGAGTACTGAGAAAATCTGCCTTGAAGCGAGTAAAGGGCTACCGCCATCCAAAGGTAGAAAAATCACACATGGAGTTCTTCTTCAATGAGATGGAAGAGCGCCTGAACAAGAGAAGAAATAAATAATATAAGTAATACTAATAAATAAACTTTATTTATTTTAGTTGACAATAAATGGTAAGTGTGATTAGATGTATTTATCGTCAGATTAGTCAACTGACAAAATATTGAGGAAAGTGAGGTAATGAACTATGACTAACGTATTATATGAAGTGAGATTTAATTACGTTAAATTTAATGAAGTTTCAGAGAATTGTGTTGTTACCTCGGTTTCGGAGCGTTAGATTCTTTTATATGTTTTATCATGTCAGCGTGAGGACATGGAGCATGAAAGGGAATTAATAATTGTTTGTGAATTATAGACCAAGGCAGGAACATGCCTTGGTCTTTTTTGCATGTCATTCACAGCTTCGGAAACGGGGAGAGCTTGAAAGGAGGGCTAGTTTTGAAAAAATTAAGCAGTTACGTCATTCCATACTGGAAGAGCTATCTGTTTGCAACAATATGTCTGTTTACAGCAATCGGACTTGAAATGTTATCACCGCAGGTCACAAAGATTATAGTAAATGAGGTATTTGTAGGCGGAGACTTTCACAGGTTTGGATGGCTTTTGGTGGCACTTGTAGCCATAGGTATAGGCAGAGCCTTTGCGGGCTACTGGAAGGAATTTACCTTTGACAAAAACAGTCAGATGATAGGAAACACTATGCGTCATGACTTGTATAAGCATATCCAGACCCTGTCCATGGATTACTTTGACAATACTAATACAGGAGAGCTGATGGCTCGTGTCAAGGATGATGTAGACAAGGTCAAGGATGCATTCGGTATGACAGGTATGCTTATCATTCAGATTGCATTTTACATGATATCAGTTATCTATTGTATGTTTATGCTGGACCCACTTTTGACACTTTTACCATTTGCAGTAATGGTGTTCGGAGGAGCCATGAGTTTTTATCTGGAGAAGAAATTCGTAAAGGTCTACTCAGATATAAGTGAGGAAAATGCAGAGCTTACAACGATTGCGGAGGAAAATCTGGCAGGAGTCCGTACAGTAAAGGCATTTGCCAGAGAGCGTTTTGAGATAGAAAAATTCCATAAGCACAACAGTAAATACTGTGACCTCAACATGGAGCAGGCAAAGGTGCTGGCGAGGTTTTATCCAATCTACAACTTTATCGGGGCAGTGCTTCCGGTTGTGTGTGCAATGATTGGCGGCTTGAGGGTAATTGGAGGACAGATGGACTTAGGTTCACTGGTCGCATATGTGGAGTATTCAAGAAACTGTACATGGCCGCTTGATATGCTGGCAGAGCTTGCAAACGAGCTGTCATCATCAATCGCTTCCTACAAGAAGATTAAGAAAATCTTTAACGAGGAGGCAAAGCTTACAGAGGATGATGATGCGAAAAAGCTTCCGGCATTACACGGAGATATTGCTTTTTCCCATGTTGATTTGACATTGGACGGACATGAGATATTAAAGGATATTTCTTTTGAGCTTAACCGCGGCAAAACCCTTGGAATCATGGGCGCTACAGGCTCAGGAAAATCTTCAATCATAAATCTGCTCCAGAGATTCTACGACCCAAACAGTGGCGATATTACACTGGATGGCGTGGATATCAGAAATCTTCCGCTGGCACAGGTGCGTACCTGCTGTGCGGTAGTTATGCAGGATGTATTCCTTTTCTCTGATACAATCGCAGAAAATATCATGATGGGCAAGAGAGATGAGATGGATGCAGCCCTGGTAAAGAGCGCAGCCAAGATGGCACAGGCAAGCGGCTTCATCGAGGAGATGGATGAGCAGTATGAGACAGTAATCGGAGAAAAGGGTGTAGGTCTTTCCGGAGGACAGAAGCAGAGAATAAGCATAGCCAGAGCACTGGCAAAGAAGAGCCCAGTCCTTGTCTTTGACGATTCTACATCAGCTCTCGACATGGAGACAGAGCAGGAGATTCAGAAGGTGCTAAAAAGTATCACAGAGTCTTCAAAGATTATAATCGCACATCGTATTTCCGCTGTGCGAAATGCAGACGAGATTATTTACTTACATGAGGGACGTGTGGCAGAGAGAGGTACACATAGCGAGCTTCTGGCAAAGAAGGGGCTGTACTATGAGACCTACATGGCACAGTACCCGGAGCTTAAAAAGGAGGTAGTATAAGATGGCAGTAAACTCCTTTCGTGAAGATGAACAGATGGACGCAAGCGACACAGGCAGGGTTGTCCTTCGTCTGTTTGGATATTTAAGGGATTATAAAAAGGATGTAGTCATTGTACTTATAGCAATGGCTGTTACAGTGGGAATCAGCCTGCTCAATCCTCTTTTGATAGAGGAGGCAATCGACCACTATGTAGCAGATAAGGATATGAATGGACTGTTAAAGCTGGTAGCCTTTGCAGTTACAATCAACCTGGTCTATGTTGTGATGGTGAAGGTGCGTATCTATGTGATGTCGCTCATATCAAACAATATAATTTTAAAGGTAAGAAATGAAGTATATGAGCACATACAGACCTTATCCTTCAGCTTTTTCGACAGCAGACCAAATGGCAAGATATTAGCCAGAATAATGGGAGACGTAAATTCCCTTAAGGATGTATTGGCAAAAGCCGTAACCAATATCATTCCAAATACAATAACAATTATCGGCGTAATTGTGATTATGCTGATGAAGGACTGGAGACTGGCACTTGCCGCAATGTGTACTCTGCCATTTATGGCAATAGCTATATATCTGGTAGAAAAGAGCAACCACATCAGATGGCAGGTAGTCCGCAAAAAGGGCTCAAATGTAAACGCATACGTCCATGAGAGCATTGCGGGCATGCGTGTAGTGCAGAGCTTAAATGCCCAGGATGAGACAAGGGCACAGTTCGAGGAGCTTACAGATGAGCACAGGGACAGCTTCATCTATGCCTGCAGGGTAGCAGACTTATTTTTCCCTGTTATTGACATGTCATGGGGAATAGGAATGATGGTACTCTATCTGGTTGGTGTCAAAATCATCGGCGCACCAGAAGTGTCGCTGGGACTGCTGGTTGCTTTCGGAACCTACACAGGTATGTTCTGGGAGCCAATCATGAACCTAAGCACCTTCTTTAACCAGCTTATCACCAACCTCTCAGCTGCTGAGCGAGTATTCGATATACTGGATACAGAGTCAGACCTGACAGATGAACCGGATGCCTTTGAGCTTCCAGACATCAAGGGAGAAGTGGCATTTAATAATGTATCATTTACATATGATGAAGGCACAGAGAGCGAGACTAAGGTGCTTGATAATGTAAGCTTTACCGCAGAGCCAGGAGAGACAATAGCTCTTGTAGGACCGACAGGAGCAGGAAAGACAACTATTGTAAACCTCATAAGCCGTTTCTACGACATACAGAAGGGAACGATTACAATAGACGGATATGATTTGAAGAAGGTTACAATGAACTCCCTCCGTAAGCAGATGGGAGTCATGACACAGGATAATTTCATTTTCCATGGAACAGTCAGGGAAAATATAGCCTACGGCAAGCTGGATGCAACTGATGAGGAAATCATAAGAGCAGCAAAGGCAGTAGATGCCCATGACTTTATCATGAAGATGGAAAAGGGCTATGACACAGAGCTTAAAGAGCAGGGAGCAGGACTCTCTATCGGACAGAGACAGCTAATCGCCTTTGCCAGAACCATGATATCAGAGCCTAAAATCCTCATACTTGATGAGGCAACCTCAAGCATAGACACCCACACTGAGCTTATGGTGCAGAAGGGTATCGAGGCACTGCTTAAGGGACGAACCAGCTTCGTAATAGCTCACAGGCTTTCAACAATCCAGAATGCAGACCGTATCTTTGTGATAGATAATGGCGGCATCAGGGAGCAGGGAAGTCCTGCTGAGCTTCTGGAGAAGAAGGGGGCTTATTATAAGCTGTATATGGCGCAGTTTGCGGAGATGTAAGAGAAATAACACAATTTCATGCAGATAAAACGTCCTTTCGTGCAAAATGGATTTTATTATATATGCAACTAGGCTATAATTACCAAAAATCCAAAAGAGGGGGGCGGCATGAGCAGAATTAAAATCAATATTATAAGAGCACTTGCAATAATATTTTTATTAGTAATTTTTATCTTTGCTTTCACATACCTTAGATTTTTTATCGTAATGATTTTTGTGTGTGCGGCAGTAGTTGATTTGATACGGAAGAAATTATGGGGAGTGGCATAGATTGTCGTGGTTGTGTTATACTTTTCCATGATGCCAGGGAGGTTTCCATCTATGTTTCAAAATCTTGAGCGTGTGCGTTTTATGATATTGCAGAAGCAGTATGCGATAGAAGCAGAAAATGTAGTAGGCACATATCCTGACGATATGGATTATCAGATAATAGGTGACTGTAATTGGATGTTGACATCACATGGAAATGTAAACTATAAAAGAAATGGAAACAGTACAATAGTGTTTTTTATGACAGACTATACCAGAGTATCAGGCTATGTGTATTACTCGGATGAGACAGCACGTGGATGGATGGCGGATTGCGCCAGAATTGAAGAGCTAAAAGACCATTGGCTCATGGTGCAGATGTATGACTGAAATATAACTTGTTAAATATGCTTTGAAGTGATAAACTCATTTCAAAGCATTTTTCATGCCAAAGTATGCAAGAAAAGCTGCCAGTGGCAGGTTTT